>NZ_RJVZ01000007.1:0-102159 GCF_003944215.1 Streptococcus oralis
TCCTGCAGCTCCCGCGGCCAGGATTCCCCCTATACCCGCTAGCGTGTTAAAACTAAGGTGTGCGTGATCAAGTTCTTCAGTGTCTGACAGGGTACTAGAGACAACTTCGCCCATACCACCGATACGGAAGAGATCCAATTGAGAGTTTGAGGCTTTTACCCAGTTTTTACCCGACTTGTAAAGCTTATAACGCTTTTTCTCATCTACGATCTCGAAATCTTTGTTAAACTTTTTACTTCGAAACATTTGTTTCCTTTCTTTTCATCAAAATGCGACCCTTTGTTAACCTCATGATCATTAACAAAGCGTAGTTGCGCTACCCTCTCAAAACCAGAGACAATCAAACCGCAGTCAGTCTCAGTTTTTATCCCTTTGACTCAGAAAAAGCAGATTCCATCTGGAATATACCAGTCGTTTTTATTTAGTATATACCATTTATCATTCTATCAAAACAGCTCCTCCTTTTCAAGCAATTATACTCGAAATGACAAATAAAAACACCTAATTTTTACCTAAAATTCGCTTTCAAGGATCAAATAATTGAAAACGTTTTATTATCTTTCGAAATCTCTTCCTTCCCCCACCCTTTCACACTAGTTCACTTAGACAGAAACAAAAAAACCTTGACGAGCAAATCATCAAGGTTCATCTTTTCTAGAGACCATCTCCATCCAGAAAAGTTCCTAAAAAAAGCGTCCCAACTGCATGAGTAGTGTGACCAAAAGAGTTACGAGAAAGAGAACTCCGCCCAGCACGGCAATCATGCTAAAATCTTGCTTCTCCCTTTTTAGGGGTTTCTTTCGATTATCTAGCTGTTCTCGTATATGTTCTTGTAAAATGCTATTGTCCTTGTTAGACATGTGCTCCTCCTTTTCTGTTGATAGAAAGGAACTTGCTTTCATCGAAAGCAAGCCCTTGTCTTATTAGCTTATAAAATTGCCTTGTAGGCTTCCAGATCAGCCTGATTCGCCGCCTGTTTTTGCTTAGCAAGAGCAGCCTCCATTTCAGACGGAAGAGAGAGAACTCCCTGAATCTTACCTACCATGGCTGATACATTTTCCACCGGATAAATATGACTTTCTGCAACGAAACGATGATTGTGACAAGTCGTCTCAAAACTGAGAATCAGCATATTATTCTCAAAAGCTGTTCGACTACCATTGAGAATTTCATCACTGATATTGATATCCAGATACAAGTCGCAGCGAGCAAAGAGCTCATTCACCTTAGCTGGACGAATATTAGGGTAGAGGGAAATATTCGGATAGCGATTTAATTCCATTAAACGACTTGACATCTCAGTGATCGCTCCAATATGGAAATGAACATTTGGTAATTGAGTCAAAAGTGGTTCAATTTGCTCGATTTGGTCACTATTCGTCAGAATCAAAGCTTCTGGATTCATATTATTGAGGCGATGGTATTGATAGAGATAACCGACATTGCGGAAGTAACTCTTCTCTTTTGGTGTCGCAAGCTTGAGGATTTTATCATAAACTTGTTTATCCTGTACTGCGATACGGATGTTTCGATGAGGCAACTGCATCGCCGCTTTCATGTTACCCGGCAACTCCTCTCCAATTGGCTCCTGCCAGAAAAGAATATCCTCTGCTCGTCCTTCTTTCGGAGTCAGACCAACGGCTACTAAAAATGGTGTTGCTAGAGAATTGTAGATAATGCGATCTGTATCATATCCACGATATCGCAAGTAAAAGATTACAAATTCTTGCTTAGAATTGAAAATATGGCGTTTTCCATCAAGAGTTAGGACAATATCCTCTGTTAGATGATTTTCCATAATCACCGTCACGTTATCTTGATTAAAGTAACGTGTATGAGTTGGACGCTGAGCATCATCATAGGTAATCTGTGCAAAGAGACGTCCCTTGCGATTGTAAATGTCAGCAGCGCGTACACGACCTTGATCATCCAACCACTCGACTGCACGCACGCGACGTTCGTGTGTCGGTTGACGGTAAAAGATATTGGCACGTTTCTTACCCATATCCAAGATTTCACCATTAACATTGCTCGAGCGAATTTCCCACAAATGAGGTTTCGGAACAAGGTTAAAATAAAGAGGTAGATCGTCCTCTGAAGCCACATCTCCAGTAAAGTAACTGTAAGGCGACTCGACATCAGGTGCGAGGTAACCATCGTCTCGGATCACGACAACAGGGCAGTCTAGTCCAGCTGCCTTAAGTGAACGTAGTAAATCAAAACTCGCTTGATCATAGCGTTCAAATAAACAAATCATAGTGTTTATGCCTTTCTTTTCGAATCCCTACTGATGCTGTGCAGATTGAACAAGATCATACCAACGCTGGGCAATATGTTCATCAAGATATGGTTCTGCCACCTCGTAGGATACACGGGATAGATCTTCTTGGGAATGTTGAGTAAATAGCTGGACAATCTTTTCTGCGTATTCCGTTGTCATTGCATCCAGATCATCTGGACGCGCCTCAGGAATCAAGTAGCCATTTTCCCCATCACGGATAAAGGTTGGATTTCCATAACGTACATCAAAACCAATAATTGGCAGACCAGAGCCAACCGCCTCTAACAAGGTCAAACCAAACCCTTCACTTGTGGAGGCAGACAGGTAAGCAGAGTAATTTCGATACACATCTGCCATGTGGTGATGCCCCATCAGACGGATATAGTCTTCTGCATTTAACTCATGAATTAACTGCTCCAACATGGCTCTTTCGCCACCCGTACCATAGATATCAAAAGTGATTTCAGGTAATTGCTCATGCGCCTTCGCTACGGAGTGAATCAACCAATCGATATGCTTTTCACTGGCTAGGCGCGAAGCTGTAATCAATCCAAACGGCTTGCGCTCGCCTTCTGGATGACGCAATTGATCCAGACTTCCCACTGGAATAGTCAAGATTTCCTTTGGTTTGATGGTTGTATATTGAGCGAATTGTTCTTTGAGTAGGTTCGTTTGCGCATCGGTCGAGTTGATGATATAGTCCACTTCTTCGGCATGTTCAAACTGATACTCATAATAGTTATTCCACAAAATATAGTCTTTCTCAGCAGGATTTTCACTAAAGTGGTCTGCATGAACGATTACGACTAGCTTTGCATCGCCCTTATTAGCAAAGATAGCTTGACCAATATCTGTCTCTCGGTCTAAGATCAACAAATCTTTGTCCGTCAAAGCTAGACTTCTCATAAAATGCGCGACAAACTCTTGCTTAGAATAGAAAACATGATTTGGGAAACGATAGACTTGCGTTTCCTGTCTACCATCGACTTCATTGATGATTTCTTCATAGGCCACACTACCATCTTCATTGAGCCAGGTACGTTGATATAATTGCGCATGACCATTCATCGGACTAAAATACTCAACAAAATTCTTTGTATAAGTGTAGTACTCTTTTTGAATCAAACAACCACGCGAAACAATTTCGGCGCGTTCAATCAACTCTTTATCCATATCACAGGCATAACAAGTTACAAAATCACCATCACCAAATACTAGTCGAATCGTCTTCATATCGGTGTCGCGGATAATTTCGAGAGGCTCTTTATCGAAACTCGCTAAGACCTGCGCTAACGTATAGGTCGTCGGTGCAATTTTGACATCTGTAAAATGCTGATAAAGCCAGATAACCTCAGAATCTTCAAAGCCAATATTCTTTGTCAAATGTTCAATGTTATCAGCAGATATAAAATCCATAAAGATGAACTTCGCTTCTAAGCCCACACTACGAAGCAATTTTGCACGGTAGATCTGCGCATATTCTACACCGCTACTCGCCCAGCCAATCCCCAAATTGATGTTATAAATTGTCATATTTGATTATCCTCTTACAAAAAGTTATCTCGTTTAATTCTTGAAAGACGTTTGATTCTCTTGCCCTTATCATCATCTAACTTATCTTCGTCTTTCTTTTTAGGTTTTGCGCGACGTGAAGTGATGTAGCTGACAGAGATGGTACTATCTGTTCCTGTTTTTGCAAGGGGTTGTTCGAGATGGACTTTCTCTCTCTCAGGCACCTCCTCTTCTTTCTCCTTAGCAACTTCTTCTGGTCTATCAAGTTCTTTACGCAATTCTTGAATTTTTTTGATATCTTTTGGTTTACCATCGATATCGTCCAGTTCTAGAAAATCATCAATTCGACTGATAATATTTTTAATTTTTTCTTTTTGTAAATTATACAATCTCTCAGCCTCTGCCCGTTTTTTGGTCAGAGTATCGATTTCTTCGAGAATAGATTCTCTCGTATCCAAGTAGTCTTTTTGTGCCTTTTCTAACACTTCTTTAGCTTCTTTTTCGGCCCTATCATGAGCTTCAATGACAAGAGATTTGGCATAAATGACTGCTTCACCGATCTCTTTTTCTTGATTCTTCATAGAGTCGATTTTTTTACGTAGAGATTCGATTTTTTCATTCTTCTTTTGAATTTCACGATCGAATCCTTCCTCTAATGCTTCGATACAATCTTCGACTTCCTTAGCACGGTAGTTACCGAACAATGTTTTCTTCAGTCTCATTTTGCTCCCTCTATTCCTTACTTATTCTGATTTACACCACTACTCCCCATTGTAGCATAAAATAGCGCAAATTGCTATTCTTTTCTAAGCTCCAAACAAGGAAAATATCCTAAGCTGCTATCAAGCAAAACCCGAACTTAGCTTAAAGTCCATCTATTTCTAAAAAAATGTCTGATTGATAGATCAGACATTTTCAAAAGTAAAAATACGAACACTACTTCTAGGGTAGAAGAAATTCAGTTATTACTTCCTATTTTAAAAATTTAGTTCCGTCCAAGTAAGCGGTGTATAGCCAAGCAATTCCACACCATCATACTCAACTGTTTTCACGATCTCTTGGATGTTTGTTTTCAATTCTTCAGTTGCTACGCTATTTGAATCATCCAAGACCACATCATCTTCCACGACGAAGAGTGGTTTTTGGTAACGATCGTAAAGATTGTTCATCACGAGACGAAGTCCCACAGAATCTATGCGATTTTGATTTTGGCCATTACTTGCATATTTGTTGATAAAAACTTCTTGGGAATTGCTTGATGCATAATAACTGAAGCTGACAAAGTCAATTTTCCCATCTCTTAGGACAAAGAGGTCGTCGTTTTCAATATCCAAGGCGATTTGATCACGTTCTAAACGACGCAAAAAGTGATTTGGGTAGTATCCACGCACTTGCACGTCTGTAAACAAATAATTTTCCCTATCTTTGACTTCTGCTTCCATTACATCAATAGCATTTTCAGTTTGCTGACTGTAGTTTTTACTAACAACCATCATCCCACCAAACTGAAACTCTGGGTTGATTGTTTTTCCGAGCTTGATTGCACGTGCAGAAGCAACTAATTGATAATGAGCTGCTTGCCAAATCACCTGTTCTTGATTGTCATCTGCTCCAAAAGACAATCCTCCACCAAGAAACGGCAAATGGTGCAAAACGTTGAACTCATTGAAGGTAATCCAATACTTCACTTTGTCCTTAAAGTACTGAAAGACAGCTTCTGCGTAACGCTCAAAGAGTTCGATCATCTTGCGGCTTTTCCAAGCTCCATATTTTTCGTATAAATTCAGCGGAAGGTCAAAGTGACTCAAGGTCACAATCGGTTCGATATCTTTTTCTAATACGTCATCGATGATTGCTTCATAATATTTCAATCCCTCTTCACTCGGCTGCAACTCTTCACCATTTGGAAAGATGCGTGCCCAAGAGATCGAGATTCTATAGGCATTGAAACCCATTGATTGAATTAAATTCAGCTCTTCCGTATAATCTCTCTGACCTACTGAAGCAAATCTCCCTAGGATATCATAAGATCCTAAAGGTACATTTTTGTAGTCAACTGTTCCATTCAGAACTTCTATCCGAGACTGGTCAACTGGTAATACATCTGTAGTACCCAAACCTTTGTTACTATTTGACATCATATTTCTAATCATAGTGGCTCCTTTTGATTTTTATTATTTCTATTTAATGATTGCAAGTTCTGTTTAGAAGGATTTCTCATCTTCCCTTTTTTGAGTAATAGCAGCCAAACCAGACAATTCACTTGCAACATTTCTTAAGTCACGTGCTAGGGGCTGCGAACCTGGTCTGAGTAGGTGATAGAGTTGGCGTTCCGTCATCCTTAAATTTGTTCCATTTGATTCTGAATAGTGAGACAGGTGTTTCAGAGAGTCTTGCAAATCTACATTCTTTATTGATTCTTCTCTATTTTCAAGCTCCTGTTGCTCCTCAGCAATATGTGCTTGAGACAATTCTTCTTCAGAAATTTCAGGTGTCATCACTTCTTGCACTTTTTGCTGGTGAGTTAGAGGGCTCATATCCAGTTCAGAGAGGCTCTTATACAGACGTTCCGAAACATGCAAGTCATGCGCGAATACTTCTGTCTCCGCCACACTCTGTCTATAGGAACCAAATTCTGATTCTAACATACTATAGGATTGAGATAGGGATGCTTTCCTGAAACTCACCGAATCAGCTACACTCTGACTTTGACTTAAAGATTCAGATATTTGTTGACTTTGACTTAAGGATTCGGACTCAGAAAGTAGATGAGAAATCATCTCACTCAAGGAATGAGATTCGGAAATCGATTCCCATTCGCTCTGGCTTAGGCTATAGAACTCAGACTCGGAAACACTCTGACTTGCTTGTTCTGATTCGGAATAGCTCCACCACTCTGATTCTGAGTGACTTTGAGATTCGGAAATCGATTCCCATTCACTCTGACTCAAGCTATAAAACTCAGACTCGGAGACACTCTGACTTGCTTGCTCCGATTCGGAAAAACTCCACCACTCTGATTCTGAAGAGCTTTGGGATTCGGATATGGATTCCCATTCACTCTGACTCAAGCTATAGAACTCGGACTCAGAGATACTCTGACTCGCTTGTTCCGATTCGGAATAGCTCCACCACTCTGATTCTGAAGAGCTTTGGGATTCGGATATGGATTCCCACTCGCTCTGACTCAGGCTATAGAACTCGGACTCAGAGACACTCTGACTTGCTTGTTCTGATTCGGAATAGATCCACCACTCTGATTCTGAGTGGCTTTGAGATTCCGAAACGGATTCCCACTCACTCTGGCTCAGGCTATAGAACTCGGACTCGGAATAGCTCCACCACTCTGATTCTGAGTGGCTTTGGGATTCGGATATGGATTCCCACTCGCTCTGGCTTAGGCTATAGAACTCAGACTCGGAAACACTCTGACTCGCTTGTTCCGATTCGGAAGAACTCCACCACTCTGATTCTGAGTGGCTTTGAGATTCAGAAATCGATTCCCACTCACTCTGGCTTAGGCTATCGAACTCGGACTCGGAAACACTCTGGCTCGCTTGCTCTGATTCGGAAGAGCTCCACCACTCTGATTCTGAGTGACTTTGGGATTCAGATATGGATTCCCATTCACTCTGGCTCAGGCTATAGAACTCAGACTCGGAAACACTCTGACTTGCTTGCTCTGATTCGGAATAACTCCACCACTCTGATTCTGAAGAGCTTTGGGATTCGGATATGGATTCCCACTCGCTCTGGCTCAGGCTATAGAACTCAGACTCAGAGGCACTCTGGCTCGCTTGTTCTGATTCGGAATAACTCCACCACTCCGCTTCTGAAGAGCTTTGGGAGTCGGATATGGATTCCCACTCACTCTGGCTTAGGCTATAGAACTCAGACTCGGAGACACTCTGACTGGCTTGCTCCGATTCGGAGTAGCTCCACCACTCTGATTCTGAGTGACTTTGGGATTCGGATATGGATTCCCATTCACTCTGACTCAAGCTATAAAACTCGGACTCGGAATAGCTCCACCACTCTGATTCTGAAGAGCTTTGGGAGTCGGATATGGATTCCCATTCACTCTGGCTTAGGCTATAGAACTCTGACTCGGAAACACTCTGACTCGCTTGTTCTGATTCAGAATAACTCCACCACTCCGCTTCTGAAGAGCTTTGGGAGTCGGATATGGATTCCCACTCGCTCTGGCTTAGACTATAGAACTCTGACTCGGAAACACTCTGACTTGCTTGCTCTGATTCGGAATAACTCCACCACTCTGATTCTGAAGAGCTTTGGGATTCGGATATGGATTCCCATTCACTCTGGCTTAGGCTATAGAACTCAGACTCGGAAACACTCTGACTTGCTTGCTCTGATTCGGAATAACTCCACCACTCTGATTCTGAAGAGCTTTGGGATTCGGATATGGATTCCCACTCGCTCTGGCTCAGGCTATAGAACTCAGACTCAGAGGCACTCTGGCTCGCTTGTTCTGATTCGGAATAACTCCACCACTCCGCTTCTGAAGAGCTTTGGGAGTCGGATATGGATTCCCACTCACTCTGACTTAAGCTATAGAACTCTGACTCGGAAATACTCTGACTTGCTTGTTCTGATTCGGAAGAACTCGACCACTCTGATTCTGAGTGACTTTGGGATTCGGATATAGATTCCCACTCACTCTGACTCAGGCTATAGAACTCAGACTCGGAGACACTCTGACTCGCTTGTTCCGATTCACTCAAGGAAAGGGACTCGGAGACACTAGGATTTTGATCATAAGAAAGGGACTCGGAGTATGCAATACTTTCACTCAAAGAGAATGCATCCGTATCCTGACAAAGGGACTCCCCTGTCAAATGCTCAGAAACAGAGAGGCTATCAACCAAGGAAAGGGACTCAAATTCAGATTCTGAAGAAGAGACCACTAATGAGTAGTTCTCAGACATGGACTCTCGAAGCGAGAATCCTTTTGCTGATATACTCTGGCTAAACGACTCACTGTACGAATCTGCGACAGAAAGGCTGAGGGAAGCTAAAGCGCTAGTTGACAAGCTCTGACTAACATTCCTTATCAAGTCAGCCACTCCCAAACTGTTCCTTTCCTGAAAGTCTTCTAAGGCTTCCATGACAGAAACTGATTCTGTTGGTAACTCAAGATCTTCACTAGCACTCAGAATAATTTCCTTTTGCTCTTTGAGTTTTCGACTGACGGGCTTTGATTTAGTTGCATCCAGGCTACGGTAATCACTATCTTCCCTACCCTTTTGCTTAAACTTTGATATCAAACGTTTAAATCCCTTTAGCTCTTCGTTATTATTTTTGCTCATAATATGATTTTCTCCAAAAATACAGTTATATCATCATTATAAAGTCTACAACAGAATCTGTCAAAGTATTAGCCAAAGAAAACTTCTAACTTCCCAGAAGGCTTAATATTAATGTAACTCAATGCCATGTTTTTTATAATGTTTAGATTTATATCTGCATTCATTCTTTTGTATGATTTAAAAGCTTCTTTATGAAACTCAAAGACAGGATTTTTTTGGGCATACCCTTGACTAGACACCAAACCTTGAAATTGCTGTAAATAGTCAACTTGCTCAACCCAACAGTCATCTATCGCTCTCAAAACGACAGTTCGTTGAAATTGATTGAACAACTCTGAATCCTTGATTTTATCTTTTTTCTGCTGGTATTCTGAAACAAGGAGGTCAGATAAAAACTTTTTAACTTGCCGTAAATCCGTGACATCTAGATCATCTGGAATATCCTCGCAGTAATAACTAATGTTATCCAAAACAAAGCGAAATAAATCCGCCCGCTCTTTAAACGGTGTTTTACTTGTATAAATATCCACTGCATCCGATAGGATAGACAAGAAATAAGTCAAATCAAAGTCTGGATGAGAGATGAGCTTATTACGCTTATTGTAGATAATCTGTCGCTGAATACGGATACTTTCATCATATCGTTCCGTTGAACGTCTGGAAGCCGCTGACGCGTTATCACTATTCTTCTGAGCCTCTTCAACCGCATGTCTAATACGACGAGAGGTCAAATGAATCTTTTGTTTTTCCTCTGGTTTTGCAATTTCTTTGTGATAGTACTCACTAATCCATTTGCTACCAGACTTGGAAATAAGATCATCCTCAAGAGAAATAAAGAATTTGCTCAACCCTGGAGCGCCTTGTCGTCCGGCACGACCGCGAAGCTGCAAATCCACTCGCTCACTGGACATTCTCTCTGTTCCAACAACAGCAAGTCCACCCAACTCAGCAACCCCTTCTTCCAAGATAATATCTGTTCCACGACCTGCCATTGATGTTGCTACCGTCACTGCAGAACGTCTACCAGCCAGGGCGATCATCTCAGCCTCTTTCGCTGCATTATGGGCGTTCAACACATTATGGGCGATTCCCTCTTGGAGTAAGAGCATAGAATAAATCTCAGACATTCCAACTGATCCTGTCGCAATTAAAACTGGCTGACCTTTTTTATGTAATTTTTTGATATACTCCAATGAAGCATATAATTTTTGAGGAATCGTGAGATAGATTTCATCTGGATAATCAATTCGTAAATTGGGTTTTCGTGTAGGAACAACTACGACTCCCAAGTCGTAAACGTCTCTGAACTCATCCTCACAAACCTTACCAGTACCCGTCATTCCTGCTAATTTTGGAAACATTCTAAATAAATTTTGATAGGTAATAGAGGCCATCGAACGTGTTTCCAATGTGATTTTCACACGTTCTCTGGCTTCTAGTGCTTGGTGTAGTCCTGATTGGAGTTTATTTCCTTCCAAGAGACGTCCTGTCGCCTCATCCATTAGTTTAACTTCGCCATTATCCACTGTGTACTGACGATCTTTTTCAAATAAGTGGTTAGCTCTCAAAGCTAGGTTAATTTGGCGAATGAGCTGGTAATTATCTGGATCATAGGCATTCTGAACGCGGAAATAAACCTCTGCTTCCTTTACTCCTTTTCTCGTCAACCATACCGATGTCCGAGTGGAGTCTAAATTAAAGTCTTCCCCTTCTTTTAGAGTTTTCACAAACTCATCACACGAAAGAAAGAGGTTGGATTGAACCCGAGGAGAACCTGAAATAATCAGGGGCATCTGCGCACTATCTAGCAAGGCTGCATCTACTTCATCGACCAAACAAAAATAAAATTTTGGCAAAAACTTCTTTGATTCAGATGTCGCCAAGTTTTCTTCTAGGTAATCAAACCCTAACGCACTATGTGTTGTATAGACAATATCACTCTTATAGATTTGTTGTTTTTGAGGAATTTTAAGTTTTTTTGCCGGATCTTCCGAGACACCAACCCCAACTGTCATTCCTAAAAATCGAAAAACGGGTGCCATTTGTTTAGCATCACGCGCTGCCAAATATTCATTGGCCGTGACTAAGATCGTACTTTTTTCCGTCAAGGCATTTAGGTATAAAGGAAGGATAGCTGTCAAGGTTTTTCCTTCCCCTGTTCTCATTTCTGCAATCTGATTGTCTTGCATAACCAAGGCCCCTAAAACCTGAACATCATAAGGATATAATCCTAATACACGCTTGGCTGCCTCACGAATGGTTGCATACGCTTCTGGCAAAATGGACTGCAAGCTTTCTCCTCCAGAAAGGCGTTCTTTAAACCATTTTGTCTGAGCTTGCAGTTTCTCATTTGACATAGCTGCATAACTATCAGATAGTTTATTAACCTTCTCCAAAATCTTTTTGTAACGCATTAGTTTATAGGAGTTGGTCAAATTGAATCGTTTAGTTTTCATTCTCTCTCATCCACTCTTCAATCTTTTCCAAGTCAATTGCTTGAAGTAAAAATGACTTATCTAATAAATATTCAATGTTTGCTAGTTCACGTGGTCTAGTCTTCAAGTCCGCATATTCCTTAACTTTTGTCGGATTAAATTGCTGTAGCAATAATTCTTTAAAAATAGGCGGATTTACTCGACTACGGTAACGTTCCAGCAAGCGTTGATAGTCTAGTTCGCTTAAAAACTCATCCGTCACAAGAGCGTATGAATTTCCAAATTGTTTGGAGTAATGCAAGGCCGCAATATTAGAAATCGCTCCATAACCAACAAAAGCCACTTTTTCAAAAAGATGCTCTTGCGCTAATTCTTCAATCGTTTCAAGCAAGGTTTCGTAAAAACGTTCCTCCATGTATAGGAGCGCTTCTCTATAAGACGAATTAACAATCAATACATTTGAGAAATGTTCACGAACACGTTCTGGAATAAAACCTGTTCGATTGAGTTCAGGTTCAGTAAAGCAAACATACATCGTTTCTTTCTCGGAATCCTGATGAAGCAAATCAGAAATCCAGTAGCGATCCACTGTATAATCCGCCAACTGCTCCTCAGCAACATAAATCCCTTCAAAAAGGAAGCGATGACAACCCGAGCTGACTAACTGCACCTTATAATATTGTGTATTATCTGGAACGCATACGCTGACTCTCTCTCCCTGTTTAATGATCTGATTCGAAATTTCTTCGTCTCGAGCATCCATAAATTCAACTTTTAAGTATGTTGAATTTTCTGGGATGGTTTCTATATGACTGCCAAAAATATAGTTTTGCCCACGTTTCAATTCAGGAAGCTGACTCGTATTGCGTAAGGCCTGATAGTTTGCCCGTGAATGCCATTCATGAATAACTGTCCCCGAAGGCATGAACTGGTTTTCATACAAAACATGACCACCATCTAACAGTTTGACAGATGAACCGTATAGATACTGAGATATGCTTTGGATATCCCAATAAGCAAAATAGACTTCTTCCTTGTATCTCACGATTTAAACTCCCTTTCAAAACTATTCATTAATAGCGTTTTATATTGATTAAAGAACCATTCGACAATACCTTGTGTATCGTCGTTGTGTCGTCCAGTCAATCCCTTACTGATAACGCTGACGCGGTAATCTCGCTGTCCTAACTCATCCAGCATATCGGGATAGGCCGACATATCATAGTCATCTTGATACATAAAGGAGATAATGAATTTTGTTCTTGAGAAATCAGCTGACTCAAAAGCCGTCCAGAAACGTTCGTTAAGCTGAGCTGTAGCTTCACTTGATAACTCCCCTATTGTGCGGTACACCAAATCCAGTGACGTTGGAAATCCTCCCGGACGAATAGTTGACTCATTTTCTGCCATATCTCCTAAGTTTACAAGAGGTTTTCCGACAATGACGGCATGAGGTTCCAACTTAGAACTATAGTAAAGGGCGCCAAAAGTCCCCATTGACAAACCTGACAAGGTCAGTTGTTCCTTCGTAAAGCCGAGTTCATCTAAGCAGTTATGAACCACTTGGAGAAGTTTTTGTTCCAGCTCCTCCGATCCAAGATAGAATGCGCCCCCTTCTGAACGCGGATCCCCTACTAGTAAGAATGGCGATCCCAAATTATTCATCATCCAGTATCCCTCGAATCCCTCTGCGGGACGGTACCCTGAAAAATAGATGTTCAACGGTGGTTTCAAATCTCCTGGATGGAAGAAATAAATCAGTTCTTCTCTATTTTTATCGCTAATTCGTTTTCCTCCGACTAACAAGTCTCCATAGCCTAGATGGGAGTCTCGATAGTGGCAGGGACCAAGTTTTACAATCCCTTGTCCCTTTGCTTGAATACTGATACTCAAATAATACGAATCATTTACATCTAACGTCAGAGGCCGATCAAAGCTCGTTTCATCATAAATCCATTCTTGCATGGGAGAATTTCCAGCTGGAAAACCTTTGACAACGTAGCGGATCGAACAACCTTCTGAAACCCTGAACTCAGGCCACAGATCTAAGGGCATCTCCCCACTCAGAAAAACATTATGTTGATAGGTCGCAATAGTCTGATAATCTTCACCGTATCGGCCACACAAACGAAGGTAGTTTGTCCCTTCATAACTGATTTGACCCTCAAAAGATGGTGCAGCGACTAGATGATTAACACTTAGTTTCGTTCCATTTTGCTTGGAGAAAAAACCACGTGAAAATATATGTAGCATCTGCTCTGGATTTTCAAAATTTGTTTTCACAGCTTTTTTGCGCAAAAGAAATCGTTCCAGCGTTTTTGTAGTGATTTGACAACGCTCATGATAGAACATACGGTAAACCTGAATTTTCTGATCCAAGATAGTGACATACTCTAAATATTCAGCAGTATCTACCAACACGACATCAAACGGTTTGTCTACTTTTTTCTTCTTTTTTTTCCCGTTTTCCGCCTCAACTTCTCTATTTAAGATCCCGATGTCTTCTGGCAATAAAGAGACGATGTCTTCTGGTTTGACAAATGTCCATTTTATATTACTAGGAATTTCATATTGCTCCTGCCAATTTTCATCAGCAATTTGCAAAACACTAATTTTTTTCATTTCCTTTTAATTCCTTTATGGTATTTTTCCACATATCGACAATCTCACCCCTTGTATACTGTTCAATCTTCTTGACTGAGTGAACTAGAGATTGATTCCAATGTTCTAAGTTTGTGAGGTAGTATAAGAGTGCCTCTTCAAAATCCGAAATATCATCTAGAATCCAACCATTTTCTCCATGCTTCACATAAGAAGAACTATACAAGTTAACCTGAGGGATCCCTCCACTAATGCCAGCGATTTGAGTCAACACATCAGCTGGAGTTCCCAAATCTAGTATAATACGAACGTACTTCAGAACTTTAATCAAATCGCTGTCGCTATGAATGGTTTCAATATCAATCCGTTCGCGAACAATCTCCTCTTCATCATCAAGAACTCGGTTCTCACCTCTCGCTCTCTTCTCTTTATCAACAAAAATCAATTCTTGTTCATATTCTGGCTTAAGAGTTCGATAGTTTTCTAGTACCTGTTTTATATAGGCCTCTCGGCCAAAATCCTGACTTTGTGTTCCAACCAGCAAGTCAATCCATTCATTTTTCAACATCATTTCAAACAAAGTCGTAAACACATATTGAATTTGATCTGCTGGTAGATTGTCGTAATTGACGTAAACAATTAACTCTTTTTTTCTTTGACTATGTCCTAGGTTTAGATGAGTATCATAAGGCGGAATCTCATAAAATCCTGGCAACTGTTCTAGATCAACATTAGCTGCTATCGTTTCAATTTTATTTAAACTATCAACAACGAAGAACGGCGTGTCTGTCAAATCCGTTAGCAGCTGCTCCTGGTTTGTAATTGGATAGCGATCTCCAAAAAAAGACAAGATAACATGATGGTTTTCCTTAATCTTTTGGAAAAAGTGATTGTGCTGCACATCTGACGAAATCACAATCGTATCATCCTTGGTTAGCGAAGAAGTTAAATACTGATCTAGTTTTTCATTGATCAATTCTTCGATATCTCGGTAAACTTCTTTTGTAAATGTAGCCTGTGCCTCAGGGTTGATAAGTACTTGATGATTTTCTGTACCCAAAAATTCCCTAAACTGCCATATACCTTGTAAATTTAAATAATCTTGGTAGTAAGGTTGATCATTTTCAAAATAGATGATACTTGAAACAAATCCACGATCATCAAAAATTAGCTGATGATTTGTCTGCCCACCCTCAAAATAAGTAATATCAAAGAAATTACCTGTTTGTGAAAAGTTAATTTTAGCATAGTGTTCTTGATTTAAATATACCTCAATCATAAAAGGAGTATAGAAGAATTCTACTCCTTGAGGCCATTTAATATCTTCCAGACGAATTTTACGTACAGATACATCCGTCAGACCTTGTATGGTATCAAATAGATTCCATACAGTTTCTGGCAATATTCTTTGCTGATAAAGAAAGGTTCGAATATGTGGTGAATAGTTCAAAATCAGAGTGGTATTTGCCTCTCCTGATTGCTGAAACATTCGCAGCAAATTCACCGCATCATCAAACATCATATTTTTAGACACGTAATAGAAAGGCAGGGTGGTAGAATACCATTTCCGATCTTGTCTATACCAAGATGGTACAAAGTAAAACATATCCCTCTATTCTCCTTTAAATTCTAATTCTTTGTGGTAGTAAGTCCCAATTCTCAAGATACGTATTTCTTCATGCAAAGGCAAGAGCATACTGACTAAAATGATCAATGTACTTGGTATAGTCAAAAGCAAATTTGGAAGAGGTAGGAAGAAATTAATGAAATAGGGTAAACCAATAAAAACGATCAGGTAGAGTGCTCCTACGTTAGATTGTAAGGAAATGTAATGTTTCAAAACTTTTAAAGTTGCTTTCCCAGGCTGGATATAATCTAGGTATTCTCCTTGACGTTGTAAACGTTTCGCTGTTTCTTCTGGTTCTAAGTTGATATAGGCAAATAAAATTGCAAGAAGATAGATAGCAAGCAGGTAAAAGGCTAAACTTAGGGGTTTTGTAAAGTCAAATAAACTACCAAAATTTTTTGTAAAACCATGTCCAAACCAGTCTAATACCAACTGAAGCAACATAATAACACTCGAGGCATACATAATAGGCATTCCCCCAGAGGGAAGAAATTTGATAGGGAGGTAAGATTTGCCGTAGTAACGACTACTTAGCATGACTCGATTTAGAGGCAAACGAATTTCAGCTCTCTCGCAGACCACAGCGATATAGCCCAAGAGCAAAAATGAGATCGCCGCACCTACTAGAAAGGCTAATCCTTCTTTAGAAAAAACAGATTGTCCTATCAATACCACTAATTGGTTAGCAAATTGTAGCAGAATTCCTGAAATAATAATAATTGTCTGCCCGCCTACTCCCTTGCTAACATTCAAACCAGCCAACCAGATAATAACAAAGCTTCCTGCTACAACAGTTGCTAGCACAGCCATATTATAAATCCAATCATCTACAAGAAGCAAAAAGCGTCCATTTTCCGAACGAGCCGTGTACATAACAGCTATCCCTTGTAACACGGAAAAAATCAAAGTGAGAATCTTTTGCACAAAATCCGCTTTTTTCAATGACCAGGACTGGATATTCCAACTTTTATTCAAGTTGATGACCTGCCAGACAATCATCGTCGTAATCCATGGACCTAATCCCAGAGAAAACATGGAAATCTGAGAGACATCTACTCCTGCCAAGGAATACAAATAGGCCAAGGGATTTTGCTCAGTTATTTGCGAAAAACCTGTATTGCCATTGTATCCTGGAAGTAAAATATGGCGACCAAGTAAATAGATCGCAATGATCAAAATTGTAAAAATTGCTCTTCGGAAAAAAATACTTGTTCGTTTCTGTTTCTTAAGACCGAAATGTTTCATCTGTCATCCTTTATTCTTTATATTTAGCAAGTCTTGCGATCATTTTCTAGCAGTGTTCATGCACCATCGTAACAGCAAGACAACTCAAGAAAACAGGCTCATCCCACTGATAATCAAGATAGGATTAACTGGCTTACCATGATATTTCACCTACGAAATACAGGAGCACCTCATGAGTGTAAATCTACTTGGAGCTTCTCTTCTATCCTTGAATATTTTCATGTGAGAACACCTGTTCTTCCATTTTTTCTATTTGAACATTATCAAATGCATAAACGGATTTACTTAATCCTTAAAATTTTTATAAGTATATCAACTCTGTCATCATGATTGGCATCTAAAAAACCATTCCCATACCAAATCTCTGAAGGGTAAGGAATTTTACGCTTTCTCATCTGATCATGATTCTTCGAAAGTTGAATGGATTTTATCCGATTTTTCTCATTAAAAAATCATTTATAAAAATTACCAGTGCCTACTATTGTAGCATATTTATCAATTATTTTCAAACACGACCTCTCTTTTTATAAGTGTGAAGAGCACTTTATGAATTTTGAACAAAATCCATTTGGAATAGGATTGACTATTCTAAACATTTATTTACTATTACAACTCAGACGAAAAAGACCAGAGCGTCACTCTGGCCTTTTCCTGTTCAGTTTAGCTTGTAACTAAACTTAATCTTCTTTTTTGCGAGTAGTAGCTGCAAGGCCTGCACCTAAGCCCAAGATAGCCAATCCTGCTGCTAAAGCTGACACCTGAGACTCACTTCCTGTATTTGGAAGGTGACCTTTTTCAGTTTGTGTCACTTTTTCTTCTTGAGATTGTGCTCCTGTTTGAGCCAGTTGGTGCGCATCTGGATTGACAGGAACTTGTGGATTTGGTCCTTCTTGTGCTACAGCAGTTCCCACTTCTACAATACGATCTTGAGCAACTATCTTGTCAAAGGTTTCCTTTAGAGTGCGTTTCCCATTGTCCACTTCGATGAGATGAACACGTACACCTTTTTGGCCTTCTTGGATCACACGAGTTTGCCCTACTGGAAGTTTATCATTCTTACGTTCTTGAACTTGGAAATCAACTTCCTTTTCTTCTACTAGTAGTTCTGGTTGGTGATGAACCAAATCTCTGACACCATCAAGTGGTTGAGCCGTAGCACGTTTAGTTCCAACTTCCACGATACGATCTTGCGCAACTATCTTATCAAAGGTTTCTTTCGATGTACGCTTACCATTTTCGACTTCTACTAGGTGGACACGAACACCTTTTTGACCTTCTTGAAGAACACGACTTTCACCCAGATAAAGTTTGTCAGTCTTACGTTCTTGAACTTTGAAATCAATTGCCTCTTCTTCCACTAGGAGTTCTGGTTTGTGATGAACCAAATCTTTGACACCATCAAGCGGTTGAGCCGTACCACGTTTAGTTCCAACGAGAAGAACCCGATTAACAGGAGCCTGAAGCACTTCACGGAATTTCTCTTCACGAGTTCCGTCTGGGCTAACAGATGTAAGAATGCGCTCCTTACCAACTTGTCCTTCTTGTGCCACGCGACTTTCACCTACATATAGACTTGGATCTTCTTTTTCAACAGTTTGGAAGGCAAATTTCTTTTCCACAACCTCAAGACTTGGATTCTCTTCTTGTACAGCAGCAACAGTCTTCTCAGAAACTGGTTTTTCCTTAGTCAACTGGATACGGTATTCCTTGACTTGTTTTCCACTTTCCGAAACAAGGCGAACAAGTACTGGAAGGCTATCGTCTCCGCTATCTACAACTGTTGAAGCTACTTGATTACTTTCTTCGACTGAGACTTTTGGACGTTGACCTTTATAGGTGATTTGATAGTCTTGACGATCTTCAGCGAAGTCAGGAAGTTCTTTTCCATCCACAAGAATCTTCGATTGCGTACTTTCTTGTGGTAATTCACTCGGTGCAAGGAAGGTCATCTCAATCATCGCAACACCGCTCTTGTCTGCTTTACGCTCCATACGCCATCTCATGGCTTTGGCTTTGACAGCTTTAAATGTTACGTTGATTTCATCACCAGCTGCGATGTCTTTATCCGCACGATAAGGCACAGCTTCCCAATTTTCTGGATTGTTAAATGGATGAGCTGCATCGTAGGCTTGGTAGTTAGAATAGTAGGTAGGCACTTCAAACTCTGGGCCAATATAACGTTCCAAAACGAGTTTAGATGGGGCATCTGTACCACTATCTGCAAAGAAGTGAAGTTTGGCTTGCGCAACAGTCCGTTCTACAATCTTACCATTTTCACGGAAGATCACACCTGCTGATACTTCTGGATTAGAAGATGGTGTTGGAGACCAGTTTGTCCAACGACGATTTTCTGAATGATTTCCGTCATTGAGATAGTCCACACGGTCATGGGAGTTTCTATCAATGTCGTTAGTGGCTGAAGCAAAGGCGCGGTTACTATTTTCATCATACTCTGGGTTATTTGATAGAGCTTCACCAAGTTTGTCTGTCACTCGTACAGTGAACTCAGCAACAAGATCACTACCTAGGACATGGCCTCGAACGGTAAATTGACCTGCTTTTGTCAGATTTTCTGCTGGAACTTCTTCCCATTCAACTGCCAAGTCTTTTGTTTCGTAACCATCTTTACCTGTGAAGTAAACAGGAACCTTAGTTGGCAATTCAAGTGGTTGTCCTACTTGTAGCAAGCGAGCTTGTTTGACCGCGGCAACTGGTTTACGAGAGAGCAAGTCTTTATTGCTTGTAAAGTGTAGACGGTATTCTCCTAGGATATCACCATTTTCAGCTTTCGCGATAACACGAACTGGCTCACCTTCACGAACGCTTGGAACGACGGTAGCGAGACCATTGTTGCTAACACTTGCTGTTACTGCAGGAACTTTTCCATCTACTGACTCAAGATAGTAGTCAGTCAAATCAGGGTTAAAGTTTGCTAAGTCTTTACCGTCAACTTGGATTCTTGTTTGTCCTTGTTTAGCTGCCGCAACTTGTTTCGCAAAAATTTGTACTTCTGTGATAGACGTTCCTTTCTTGCTATCAAGTCGAACCATACGAATGCGAACCGCATAGGTCTCAACTTTATCAAAGCTGAAATGATTCATTTCTCCAGCTTTTAATTGAGCTGGTGCTTTGAGATTGCTTACCTCTTTCCAGTTTGCAGGATCATTAAAGGCATGGTTTTCCTCACCTACAAAGCTAGGGTTTTTAGGGGCGGTTGGAACGGTCTTACCGACATAATATTCAATCACATAAGACTTCGGTACACCAACTCCGTGGTCTTCGTGGAATCCGACACTTAGATTATCAACTGAACGTTTGCTCAAAATACCTGAATCTCCGAATAGGACACCAACTGAAGCTTCTGGATTAGTACGGTTCCAGTTTGTCCAACGGTTAGCTGGGCGGTCATTAAAGGAAATCAATTTATCGTTGACGTTTGAAACAGGGTCGCTCGGATTTGAGTCTGAAGCAAAGGCAAGTGGCAATTCTGAGCCGGTCCATTGGTCAGAAATGTTTGCACCTTGCTCAGTTTGAGCAGACACACGAACATGAAGTTTAGTTGTTAATTGCGTACCTTCTAGGCGACCAGTGACTGTAAAGACACCTTCCTTGGCGTATTGTTCTGGACGAATCGCATCCCATGTAACCTTAGCTGATGAAACATGACCATTTGAATCGTAGGTACGAACACTTTCTGGTAATTGTGGTGCTTCTGCAGTTGGTGTAGTCACACTAACTTCTTCAACTGAAACGATGCCTTCTACAGAGACTTTAGCACGCGCTTCAAGGTCAAGGCCTTCAACTTTACCTAGAACTTCAAAGGTTTGATAATGGTCTAGTTTTTCTTTTGGAATAGCTTGCCATGTGACTTTATGAGTTTTAGGGAAACCTTTGTCATACTCAACAGTTACTGTTGATGGAAGAGTAGGTTCTTGATGCAAGTCTGTTACTACGTTTACTGGGCGTATAGATTGGGCTACTTTTTTCTCAGTATTGGCCTGGATCGTAAGAGCGATTTGGCCTCTAGCCCCCTCATATTCTGCTTTGAGAGTGACTGATCCTGGCTTATGCAACTCAAGCATTCCTTTACGAACTGCGACTTCCCCTTCACCACTTGTAGAGAAGGTCACTTTATCTGCTGGTAAAACTGCTTGTGTTCCGTCTTGATAGTGTGCAAGGACAGACAATTTGACTGTTTGGTCTTCTTTGAGAGCATCAGCTTGTTCCACTTGCAGGCTCAAATGGGCAATTTTTGGTGCTTCTTCAAGGAATTGAATTGCATAAGTTTGAAGAGGGCCACCATCATTTGGTTGAACAAAGATGCTTGCACGCATACCGTTTGCTACGCTTGCTTGCACCACTGTAACAGCTGCATTTTCAGCACTTGCTGTGACTTTTGGTAACTTAGCGCCATAAGCAAGAGTGCGGTATTGCATTGGTTTTTGGCTAGTAAGTCCTGTGACAGCTTCACCACCAACCGTTACAGTTGGTACTACAGGTGCTGCAGGATTGCCTTCTTCTACCACAAGGGTAGCATGTACGGTTTCGCCTCCTAGTTGGCCAGTCATTTGAATACGTGATCCTGTAACTGAAAGTTTGGCTTTATCTGCTTCCGCAATCTCCCACTTATCCACTTCGTATTCTTGAATGCTTCCATCTGTTACAGTGATAGAAACGTATTTATCAACAGCATTTAAATCTGTTCCTGGAGCAACACGTTTAACAGTTGGTAGTTCTTTGGCAATTGCTAAAACTTCGACACGAGCCTCTACCTCACGTCCGTCTGCCATGCCTTTAACTGTCACAACTCCAGCTTGGCTCACATCAACTGAAGACCATGTTACTGGACGTTTTTCACGACTACCGTCACTGTAAACAAAAGCAACAGTCTTCGGCATTTTCGGTTCTTTCTCGATAACAGTACGTACTTTTGGTACCTCTGTACCTAAAACAGTCTTTTCTTGTCCTTCTTTCTTACCAGTAAAGACTGTTACTTGACCAGATTTCAAGAGATCTGAATGAGCTGTTAGCGTGAATTTACCTGCTTGCTCAGTTGATTTAACAATGGCAACCCCTTTACCGTTAAAGGCTCTGCGAATCCAAGAACCATCTGGTTGCGCCTTATAGCGTTCACGGCTGGCTTGTTCCCCATTATCGACACCGACCAGTTGACCTTGTCCATGCAATTGGAAACGAACCAAATTATTGGCAGTTGGCACTACATTTCCTTGACTATCAACGATTTCGTAGTAGATGTAGGTCAAGTCTTTTCCATCTGCTGCGATTGCGTGTTCTTCCTTGACAAGACGAACACCTGCTGGTTGGCCTGCAGTGGTAATCTTATCACGGGCAATTTCTTTTCCAGCTTCATCGCGAGCTACAGCTTCTAAAGTACCTGGTTGGTACGCAACCTTCCACTCAAGATAGAGTTCCTTGGCATTGGCACCTTCTTGGTAAGTTCGTCCATCACTGGTTTGTTTTTTGTTGAAGGTCTTAACTCCGAGAGATTGACCGTTCAAGAACAATTCAACGCTTGCAGCGTTTGAATAGGCGCGAACTGGGATTTTTCCGTCTGCATCAGCTACATTCGCTTTTAGAGTAGGGTTTTCCCAGTTCCAGTGAGGAAGGAGGTGAACCATTGGTTTCTTCTTAACAGAAACCCATTGGCTTTGGTAGAGGTAGAAGTCATGTTTTGGAATACCAGCTGTATCTACGATTCCAAAATAAGAACTCTTAACTGGTGTATGGTTTTGGTTGTGCCATGGAGTAGGCTCACCGATATAGTCCGTACCTGTCCAGATAAACTGTCCAGCATAGCCAGCATTATCACGGTCAAAGGTCCATGAATCTGTTGCCGTTTTACCCCATCCAACTCGGTCATTACCATAGTCAGACTGTTCGTAGTTACGTTCAGGTCCGTTACTATGTTTCAATTCCTGTTCAGGACGATAGTAACTTCCACGTGTACGGGTAGCTGAAGATGTCTCAGAACCGTAAATCAACCAGTTAGGATGTTTTGCACGAAGAGCTTTGTAGTTGTCTTCAGAATAGTTGAATCCAACCGCATCCAGTTCATCAGCAATTTTCTCATGTCCACCACTACCATTACCGAAACGGAACTTATCTGCTCCCATGGTAACGTAACGAGTTTTATCAACATCCTTGATAACTTTGACTAGACGTTTTACCGTTGCTAGAGAGTGGGCGTCACCATTTGCTTCACCGATTTCATTACCAATAGACCACATGAAGACAGCTGGATTATTTTTATCTCTTTCGACCATGGTACGAAGATCATAGTCAGACCATTTTTCACCTTTTCTAGCTTCTGGGTGAGTGGCATCTTTTTCAAAGAAACGACCATAGTCATAAGGTTTCTTTCCACCGTACCATGTATCAAAAGCCTCTTCCTGAACGAGCAAACCAAGTTCTGCTGCGATTTGCAAGGTCTGCGGACTTGCAGGGTTATGAGTTGTACGGATGGCGTTAACGCCCATCTCCTTCATTTGTTTGAGACGACGGTATTCTGCCTTATAGTTTTCTTCTGCTCCAAGCGCTCCGTGGTCATGGTGCAAGGAAACACCATGGAATTTAATGCGTTCACCATTCAAAGAGAAACCTTCATTTGGAGTCCAGTGATAGTAACGGTAACCAAACAAATCTTTCTTAGCATCAACCAACTGACCGTCACGGTAAACACGCGTAATCAATTCGTACAAGGCTGGTTTATCATTTAAAACTGTCCAGAGTTTTGGTTTTTCAACTTCTAAAATCGCATCTAGGCTTGTTGATTCATGTGCTTTCAGGGTACGACTCGCTGTACGAACCACGCCTGTTACAGCCTGACCACCACGTTCAACGATTTGATACTCTGCCACCAGTTCATGGTCTTTATCATCTGTATTGACAATTTTGCTGGTTACATGAGTTTCAACCTTGCCATGTTGCTGTTCTTCAAGTTTTGGCGTTAAGATGGTTGTCCCATTTTTCTCAACATGAACCTTATCAGTCACTTGCAAGGTCACATCACGGTAGATACCACTACCTGAGTACCAACGGCTACTTGGTTGTTTGTTGACTGCATGGACAGCAATCACATTCTCACGACCATCTTTGTGAAGGTATTTAGTGATATCGTATGAGAACTGGTTATAACCATTTGGATAATGCCCCACTAACTGGCCATTGACATAGACTTGAGAGTCCATGTAGACACCATCAAAGGTCACTCGAACATTTTTCTTGAGATCTTTTTCATCAAGTTTGAATGTCTTACGATACCAAGCTTCACCACCATTGAGCTGTCCACCCTCGTTTTGGGCAGGTGACTGATGATCAAAATCGTTAAAGATACTCCAGTCATGTGGGAGATCCAATTTTTGCCATGTTGACACATCTGCATCTGGTTTCACAGCTTCTTTGGGGTTTGCGTTGAGCTTAAAGTGCCAATTTTGATTAAAATTCACTTTTCTGTCTTCAATCATTTGATTTACTTCTTCATTTGTCGCAGCTTTCAAATCTTCCTTGACAGGCTTTTCTTGACTTGAAGCTTGAGATTCTACCTTTGGAGTTGTTTCTTCAGGTTTTAGAGATGCTTTCTCCTCTTTTGGAGCTACAGGTTCATCTTCTTTCTTCTCTGGTTTGCTTGCTTCAATTGGAGCAGCTTGACTTTGGTCGACACTTGCAGCATCCTTGTGCTCTGCTACAGCTTGATTTTCTTTTTCCTCCACTGCCGGACTTTCCTCTTTTGCTTGTTCCACAGTGTGAGTAATTGGAGTTTCATCCGCGAAAACTGGTGATTCTCCAATGACACTTCCTCCAAATAGAACCGCACAGGTTCCAATCATGACAGAGCAAGCTCCTACGGCAAACTTACGAATGCTGTAGACTCTTTTACGATTCCAATGGCCTTTTTCCATAAAATCCTCCTTTAGTAACCGCTTCCATTTTTCTTGTAAGCGTATTACTTTTTCATAGCCTTTTACTCTTATTTTATAAAATAATATAAGAAACTTCAATACTGGCAGCATAAAAATCATACTTTTGATTGTTTTTTCTAAAATTTGTAGAAGATTTAAAAAATGTGAATATAGATTTAGAACAAAAACAAACAATTTTTGACACTCAGTTAAATATTATAAAAAAGTTCCTTTTGTAAGGAACTCCTTTTACTTATAATTAAATATTCCCCCTGCCAACTTATCAGCTAGTTTAGGAAAGAGGCTATAAAATTTGTGGGCTAAATTGAGCAAAAGTGGAAGATTGAGTTCTCGTTTATTTTTTCCTATGGTTTTGACAATCTTTCTAGCGACTGCATCTGGTTCCAAGAGAAAACGGTCCACAGACTGGAGGTAGCTGCCATCTGGGTCGGCCTGGTCAAAAAAGGCAGTACGAATCGGTCCTGGATTGACTGTCGTCACATAAACACCATAGGGCATGAGTTCGAGGCGCAGAGCGTTTGAAAATCCAATAGCCGCAAACTTGGTTGCCGAGTAGAGACTGGACTTACTAGTCGCTATCAAACCTGCCATGCTAACGATATTGATGATATGGCCTTTTCCCCTCTCCTTCATACGGGCTCCAAGACGACGAGATAGATTCATCAGGGCAAAGGTATTGACCTCGAACATCTGGTGAATGTCTTTGTCAGAAATCTGGTCAAAATCTTCAAAAATCCCATAGCCCGCGTTGTTGACCAAGACATCGATCTTGTCATAGCGGAGATAGAGGTCAGCTACCAGAGTTTCTAGGGCTGAGTCATCAGTAATATCGATTTCAATCAATTCTACATGGGGATGATTTCCATATAGCTCCGACAGTTTTTCCTTGTTTCTACCTAGTAAGATGAGTTGGTCATTTGGCAAGAGTTTGACCATTTCTTGGGCTAAGCCACCGCTTGCTCCGGTAATCAGAATAGTACGCATACTTATCCTTTCTCAATCTTCTAAATTTCCACTTCTTCCAAGTCTTTGACCACATGGACATTTTCAAAAACAGTAGCCGCATCTTTCTTGAGCTGGCTGATATCTTTTGAGAGGAAGCGGGCGCTGATATGATTGAGCAAAAGGCGTTTGGCTCCTGCTTCTGCAGCTACTTGCGCTGCCTGCATATTGGTTGAGTGACCATGGTTACGGGCAATTTTCTCATCGCCCTTTCCATAAGTTGACTCATGGACTAGGATATCAGCATTGATGCCTAGACGCACGCTGGCATTGGTTTTTCGGGTATCACCAAGAATAGTGATAATCTTACCTGGACGGGGAGCTGAGATATAGTCTGTCGCCTTGATTTCAGTTCCGTCTTCTAGGACAACATCCTGACCATTTTTGATTTTTCCAAAGAGAGGTCCAAATGGCACACCTGCAGCTTTGAGTTTTTCAGCATCCAAGGTACCTTCTAGGTCCTTTTGCATGACACGATAGCCAACACAGAAAATAGTGTGGTCCAGCTCCTCTGCATACACCGTGAATTTATCGGTCTCAAGGATTTTCCCTAGAGAATCTTGGTCAAACTCATGAAAATGAATGCGGTAAGGCAGACGAGAACCCGACACACGTAGACTGGTTAAGACAAAGGACTTGATCCCTTGAGGTCCGTAGATGTCCAAATCTGTCTGCTCTTCATTGGCCTGAAAGGCACGGCTAGAAAGGAATCCTGGCAAGCCAAAGATATGATCTCCATGCAGGTGAGTGATAAAGATTTTGCTGACCTTACGTGGTCGAATCGTGGTTTCCAGAATGCGATTTTGCGTTCCTTCTCCACAGTCAAAGAGCCAAACTTCGTTAATCTCATCCAAGAGTTTCAGAGCGAGACTTGAAACGTTGCGGGCTTTAGAGGGCTGACCAGCCCCCGTTCCTAAAAATTGAATATCCATTCGATACTTTCTAATTAATCAATATATAACATAGCTGTGCGATTTTCCGATCGGAAATAGCGACTGCCAGAGAAAGCAACAGCTTCTTGCAGTAAATCCTCTTGACTGTAGCCTTTGAGACGTTTGCGACCATCAGCCAAACTTTCCAAATCTGTCAAGGCTGTGAGATTTTTGACACTAACAACTTCCTCATCTCCGACAGCTTTCATGTAAATCTTTCCAGACTCTTCAAAGACGAGTTGATGGGGGAAAATTTGCGCAATCTCAAAAAGCAAGTCATCCGAGATTTCCTCTTCATTTTCAGAGAAGATTCGCCCCAGGCCCTTACTCTCATAGCAAAAGCCAAAGGATTTGCCAGATAGGTTCAGACGAATAAAGGGCTTATTTTCAAAGGTGAAACTTGGCTCAGCATTGTAGAGGTTCAATTCCTGAGTAAGTTCTGCAAAATAATCCGTCGCAGCTTCAGGACTCTTTTTCTGGTAGAGTTCAGCAAAGTAAGCATTGACTACACTCGGAGGAGGAGTAATAAGTGCCAATTGCTCCTGCTCTGTTTTACCAGCTAGAAGCTGATCCAGATAGACCTTGTCTAGACTCGTATAGCCCCCATATTTTAGAGCCAAGGTTTTAATATCAGTCATAAAATTCCTCTAACCTCCATTTGTTTTTCTCCGAAATATAGCCTGTAATCGCTTCTCCATCATCTTGGTAGTCACGATCTTCAAGAATCGCAACACTTTCTAAATCATGAATCTTATAGGACTTGGAAAAAGGCAGGCGCAGGGTAAATGGTTCGAAAATATCCTTGATTTTCTCTAAAAATAAAGCCTGCAGCTGCTCACGACTATCCTCCGACTTGGCAGAAATGAGCGCATAGGGCGTTTGGGTAGGAGTGAAATCCTCCACCAAATCCGCTTTATTATAAAGGGTCAAACGAGGAATATCCTCCATGTCCAAATCTTTCATGATAGACAGAACCGTTTTTTCATGCTCCTCATGATAAGGATTGCTAGCATCAATGACATGAACTAGAAGGTCTACATGCTTGCTTTCTTCCAAGGTCGACTTAAAACTTGACACCAACTCAGTCGGCAAATCCTGAATAAAGCCAACGGTATCAGTCAAGGTTGCCTGTAGATTGCTCCCCAGATGGATACTTTTAGTTGTCGCATCTAGAGTAGCAAATAGCTCATCTGCTTCGTACTGGGTCTTACTGGTTAAGCTGTTCATGATAGTTGACTTCCCAGCATTGGTGTAACCAATCAAACCAATCTTAAAGGTACTCGACTCCAGACGTTTTTCTCTGACTGTCGCCCGATTTTTCTCAACGACCTTGAGCTGTCTTTCGATATCCGTAATTTGGTTTCGAACACTACGACGATTCAGTTCCAGCTGGCTTTCACCAGGTCCACGGGAACCAATTCCCCCAGCCTGACGACTAAGCATAATCCCCTGCCCAACCAAGCGAGGCAAGAGGTACTTGAGCTGAGCTAGGTGGACTTGGAGTTTTCCTTCATGGCTACGAGCCCGCATGGCAAATATATCCAAAATCAGCTGCATACGGTCAATCACTTTTACTCCGAGAACTTCTTCCAAATTGACATTCTGCCTTGGTGTCAGACGGTTGTTGACAATGACAGTTGTGATTTCTTCCGCATCTACCATAAGCGCAATCTCTTCCAACTTACCAGAGCCAACAAAGGTCTTAGAATCATACTTTTCACGTTTTTGTCTGTAACTATCTACAACGACTGCTCCAGCAGTCTTAGCCAGACTGGCCAACTCTTCCATGGAAAGGTCAAAATTATCCATGCCCTGCAATTCCACACCAATGAGCAGGACTCGCTCCTCTTTTTTCTCCGTTTCAATCATTTAAAAACTCCTCAATCTGGCTTAGAATGCGCTCCTTCACGCCAGACTCTCCTACTTTATAAAAGGTGACCTGCATGCGATTACGGAACCAGGTCAGTTGGCGCTTAGCAAAACGACGAGTCGCCTGTTTGAGACTCTCACTAGCTTCCTCCAGAGTCTGCTCCCCACGGAAATAAGGAAAAAGTTCCTTGTAGCCAATGCCTTTAGCAGCCTGCACATCTGGATAGTTGTCAAAAAGCCACTTGGCCTCATCCAAAAGCCCAGCCTCAAACATCAAATCCACTCGATGGTTGATCCGCTCATAGAGTTGACTACGTTCATCATCCAAGCAGATAATCAACGGTTGATACAAGGTCTCTTGATTCTCCAAATCCTGACCAAAATGGGCGATTTCCAAGGCTCGCATAGCACGACGGCGGTTAAACTGGGGAATCTCAAGGCCTGTTTGCTCCACAAGATGGGTTAATTCCTCATCTGAATAAGGCTCTAAACTAGCTCGATAGGCTAAAATCTCCTCATGGGGCGTCTCTCCTCCCAGATGGTAACCTTCCAGCAAGCTCTGGATATAAAGCCCTGTTCCACCAGCAATGATAGCTAGTTTTCCTCGACTTTGAATGTCTTCTATAGCCTTTTTAGCTTCTAAAACAAAATCAAAAGCCGAGTAAGACTCGGTCACCTCTCTGACATCAATCAAATGATGAGGAACAGCAGCTTGCTCCTCTGGGCTAGCCTTGGCCGTTCCAATATCTAGCCCTCTATATACTTGCTGACTGTCACCGCTGACTACCTCTCCACCAAAGCGCTTGGCTACTTCAATAGCAAGGGCTGTCTTCCCAACAGCAGTCGGTCCAACAATCACAATTATTTTTGTTTTCATCTTTTTTCCTTGAAAAATTCCCATTTTTTCGTTACTATTATTATATCATAAAAAGGTCAGTCAGAAAAATGCTACCTCTTGAGGAGTCTGGCTGATCGAGAAGATAAAGGAGGAAGACTCATGGCTAAAGGATTCGCTAAAGGTCTTGTAACAGGTGTCGCAGGAACTGTCGCTGCAGTTGCAGGTGCAGTATACGCAATTAAAAAGAAAGTGATTGAGCCAGAAGAGCAAAAAGCAGCTTTCATCGAAGAAAACCGTAAAAAAGCAGCTCGCCGTCGCGTATCACATTAAGCAACAAAAGAAGTTGAGAAATCTCAACTTCTTTTTATGTTATTAAATTGCCAAATCAAACTTCAGCTGCGGCTTAACCGGATCATAGTCAACCAACTCAAAGTCTTCCGCTTTGATATCAAAGAAATTGGTCCCATCTGGCACATTCAAGAACAAACGAGGTTGGCAGTTTGACGGCTCACGACGAAGCAATTCTTCTGCTTGTTCAAATTGATTATCATAGATATGAAGGTTGTTGATGAAGTAGAAGAACTTCCCAACCTTCCAGCCGAAATGCTTGGCAATCATCATCTGCAAAGCTACGTACTGCATAGCGTTAATGTGGTGGGCCACTAGCATGTCATTAGAACGCTGAGTCAAGGTCGCATCTAGATAGATTTCCCCATCAACGCGACGGACATCAAACATGGTCTGAAAGGCGCATGGAAGAAGACCATCTGTCTCCTCAAAAGCTTGGTAATCCCAGAGAGAGATGATATTGCGACGATTCCAAGGGTTGGCTTCCAACTGTTTGAGAATCTTATTGATGATGTCGTGTTTCTTAACGACTGCCCCATAGCGCTCACCAATGGTTCCCGTATCTCCCACTTCCCAGTCATTCCAGTAGTGAACATTGTACTTGTCATTGAGAACATCTAAGCTATTAGACTGATCTTGGTAGATCCAGAGTACTTCCTTGATGGCGGATTTGATCGCAATGGGACGCAAGGTTGTGATGGGAAATTCACCCTTTGACAAATCATACTCTGCAAAGGCACCCGTTATGTACTTGGAGTTGGCTACGGTCCCATCCTTATACTTGGGACGTGCCTGCTCAGAAAAGACACCGTCTTTGAGGATTCGTTCAATATTCTCTTTAAAAATCGTATCAGCTTTTGTCATTTACTCTCACCTCATTTATTGTCCTAACTAGTATAGCATAAAAAAAGAAAGGAGGAAAATCACTGGCTTTAAAGTAGTGTTTTTCTCCTTTTATGATCTTATTGCAATACAAGTGATGCTGCTCCTATAACTCCAGCGTCATTTCCTAGAGTTGCAAGAGCTAGTTTAGTTGTTGTGCGTACTTGTGGGAAGGTATTTTCATCGTACACTTTTTGAACACCTTGTAGAAGGAATTCTCCCGCAGCTGACACCCCACCACCGATAACGATTGTTGAAGGATTGAGGATTGAGCCGATATTGGCACAAGCGATTCCCAAGTAACGCGAGAAGTTACGGTAAACGATCAAGGCAAGGTCGTCCCCTTCTTTTGCAAGGTCAAAGACAGTTTTTGCTGTTACTTCTTCACCGTCGTCTATCAAGCGTTTCAAGGCCGCATCGCCTTCGTATTCATCAGCATAACGACGTGTCAAGTTGACAATCCCTGTTGCAGAAGCAACTGTCTCAAGACAGCCTTTTTTACCACAGGTACATGCGATCGGTTGGTCAAAGTCAACAGTGATGTGGCCAAGCTCTCCTGCTGCACCAGCAACACCGTGAAGCAATTTGCCTTCTGCCACGATACCACCACCAACACCAGTACCAAGTGTCATAAAGACAACATCCGGTTGGTTGTCACCAGCACCCATCCAGCGCTCACCAAGAGCAGCTACGTTGGCATCATTATCAATGAAGAATGGAATGCCCAAGGCTTTTTCAATCTTTTCTTTAATCGGTTGAAGGGTTTTCCAGTTGAGGTTGTAGGCACCGATAACAGTCCCTTTTTCACGGTCAACCACACCAGGTGATCCCATTCCAATACCTCGGAAATCCGTAGCTGACAATCCAAGCAAGTCCAAACGATGCTGAATAGATTCAATCATATCATCTACAATATGGCTTCCTTCATCCAAAATATTAGTCTTGATAGACCATTTTTCTTGGATTTCTCCCTCTTGAGTTAAAATTGCAAACTTGATAGATGTTCCACCAAGGTCAATCCCAATAATCTTTTGACTCATCGTCTTCTCCTTTTTAATTGAAAATGCTTACAGATATAGTATAACAAAAACGTCTCTTTTGTGCAAAGGTTTGCAGGCTACAAGCCAAAATTAAAACATCTCATTTGCTTCACTATTTGTAAAAATTAGTCACCTAAATGTTGAATTGCATAGTTTGCTTCTTCTTTTGTAAATTTTCCAACATAAGAAGAAGTTAGCCACTCATAAATCTCTGTCTTTGATAAATGGTTATTCTTTCGGTATTCTCTTGCTGTAATTAAGGCATTTGCTTTGTAATCTGCATTCAAGTGATCGATGGCATACTGCGCTGCTGAACTTGAAAAACCATTCCACGTTAATTGGTTATAGAGATCTTTTTTTGACATATGTAAAACCGAATTATAGCTTTTCGCTTTATTTAAAGCAGCATTGTACTGCTTCCCATCTAGTTTTGGTTGCCGCACACCATCGTATCCTACATAGTGACGGCCACCATCTACCCATTTATCCCTAGCCATTTTACCTTCAGAATCAACATAGTAACGGCCACCATCTACCCATTCATTCTTGGCCATCTTTCCATCTGATTTGAAATAATAATTTCCTACCCATTTATTGCGAGCAGAGCTTCCTTCTGCTGTTAGATAATAATATGAACCATAGTTTTTATCATAAATCCAGTCACTTTTAACCTTTTTTCCATCAGAATCAACATAATAACGACCACCATCTACCCATTCATTTTTAGCTCTCTTTCCATCTGATTTGAGGTAGTAATTTCCTACCCAGCCAGACTGAACTTTAGATTGTGATTTATCCTGTTTAGGAGTTGTTTCTTTAGTTTTTTCAGCCGGTTTTGGTGCTGGTGTTTTTGGTTTCTCAGCAGGTTTTTGTGCTGGCTTCGGCGCGGGTTTTGGTGCTGGCTTCGACGCGGGTTTTGGTGCNGGCTTCGGCGCGGGTTTTGGTGCTGGTTTCGGTGCCGGCTTCGGCGCTGGTTTCGGCGCAGGTTTTGGTGCTGGTTTCGGCGCTGGTGTTTTTGGTTTCTCAGCAGGCTTTTGCGCTGGTGTTTTCGNTTTCTCAGCAGGNTTTTGNGCTGGTGTTTTCGGTTTCTCAGCAGGATTTTGCGCTGGTGTTTTNGNTTTCTCAGCTTGATTTGGCGCCGAAGTTGTATTCTCTTTTACAACCTTACCATTTTTAGGTGCATCCTTTTCTTGAGCAGAAACATGCTGAGCCGAAAAAGGAAAGGCTTCAGTTGTATCTGCAAATGAAATAAGTCCCAGTGTTGCAGTTGCTAAGCTGGTTACTAAAATTTTTTTTGATTTTTTCATAAAAATCTCCATTATTTTAACGATTTATACCTATAGTATACCATATACTTTATTTTACTTTAAAATCAAATATTAAATATTCAGAAATAAATCTAAAACTTAATTGAAAAATCCATAGTTATATCACTTCCAACTCATACAAGCCTCTGACCGCATTACAGCCATAGACAGCCTCCGCTTGGTTCAAGTCTGCCAAAGTCAGAACTTTTTCCTCTATCTGTCCTGTTTCCAGCAAATGCTGACGATAGATTCCTGGTAAAATCCCTAGACTGATAGGTGGTGTGTAGAGCTTCCCGGCAATTTTCAGAACCAGATTTCCAATAGAGGTCTCAAGTAGTTCTCCTGACTTATTGTGGTAAATCTTCTCTTGCTCTCCTAGGCTCAAATGCGGTCTATGAGTTGTTTTAAAGTAGGTAAATGCTTGTTGCAAATTGGCTTCCTGTAGACAAAGTTTGGCTTTGCAGAAACTTGGACTGAGGGGTGTTAAGATTTGGCGACTGAGTTTCATCTCTCCAGATTTGCTGAGGGTAATTCGCAAGCGGGAGTCTTGGTGGGAATCACAAGCTTGACACTCTTCCTCTATCTTTTGTCTCAGTTCTTCTGGATCAAAAGGATAGGCAAAATAACGACTCGCCTTTGTCAGTCTTTCCAGATGTTGATCTTCAAACAACAGTTGTTTTTGGCTGGTTCTCCCAGTTGTAATCAATTGGAAACGTGCTTGTTTACGATAGAGAACAGCCGCCTTTTGATGAACTTCACGGTATTCAGATTCCCAAGTGCTATCCCAAGTAATCCCTCCGCCAACTCCATAAATAGCTTGCCCTTTGTAGAGTTGAATGGTCCGAATGGCGACATTAAAAATCCGTCGCCCATTTGGAAGCAAGAGACCAATCGTTCCGCAGTAGACTCCTCTGGGTTGTGGCTCCAAGTCCTTGATGATTTCCATGGTCGCAATTTTGGGAGCTCCCGTTATGGACCCACAAGGAAAGAGGGAGCGGAAAATGGCAACCAAGTCCACATCCTCTCGCAACTGACTCTTGATGGTCGAAGTCATCTGCCAAACAGTCGAATACTGCTCCACTTGACAAAGACGTTCTACACGCTCACTGCCCACTTCAGAAATACGGTTCATATCGTTGCGTAAGAGATCCACAATCATCATATTTTCAGAACGATTTTTAGGATCCTGTTCTAGCCAACTAGCTTGGGCAAGGTCTTCTTGGTCAGTCACTCCCCGCTGGGTTGTTCCCTTCATTGGACGAGTCGTTAATTCTCGGTCATTTTGCTCAAAAAAGAGCTCTGGGCTCATGGAAATCACTGCCATCTCATCATGTTCTACATAGGCATTGTAGCCCGCCTCTTGCTCTACCACCATACGATTGTAAATGGCAAAAGGATTGGCACTTAAGTCTTGCTTGAGTTGGACAGTGTAATTGACCTGATAGGTGTCACCTTGACGCAAATGATGGTGAATCTGGGCAATAGCCTTTTCATAGTTCTCTGCAGACGTTTCTTCCTTCCACTTTGAAGGCAGATCTACTTCCTCATAAGTCAGAGGAATAGGGGATGTTTCCACCCTATCGTGAACGGTAAAGTAAAGCAAATACTCGCCCAGTAGAGGAAGCTTGTGAACTGCTAATTTCTCCTCAAATGCAGGTGCAGCCTCGTAACTGACATAGCCCACGACATAATAGCCTTGCTCTTGGTAGCTTTCCACTTGTACCAGCAAGTCTGCCACTTCTGATAAATCTCTCGTTTTTAACTCTTTGATCGGCTGGGTAAAGGTGTATCTCTCCCCCAAAGCCCTAAAATCAATCACTGTTTTTCTATGCATACCTTAAGTATAGCACAAAAAGGCAGATGCAGCTTAAGCTGATCCACCTTTTTAGTCATTTCGAATTTATAACGATGCTTTGGCAAATAAATTTCCAGAGAATCCATCTGATTTTTGAAGGAGCTGTTTGTAAACCTTCCATTTAAGATCTTCAGTATTTTTATAATGATTCTTTATATTTGGATTTTCCATGCTATCTAGGTCTTTTTGAACAGCTTCATCAAATAAGGACTTCAACTCAGCATAAGTAGAGATAGATCTGCCATTGATTTCGATTGTAGTGAAGCCGTTTTGAGCTTTGTCATAGACTTCTTTATACCAATGTTTCTTCCATGCTTCAAGAGTATCAAATTGGCCATTAGAGATTTTCTTGATAATGAAGTCATCACCCAACAACCCTTTGTTTTCCTTGTTAGCTTCCGCCTTATATTTGTTTGAAGCGTAACCAATAAATCCGTTAAGATAACCATAGTATCCCCACATACGGAAAGCATTATGTTTGAATGAAATCGAACCAACTGTACTCTTGCTAGTATTACCACCAAAGATACCCGACATCATATTTACGGTTTGGTAAGCACTGTCAAAACCTTCCGAACGATAACGTCCATTCCCTGGCATACCATGTTTTGTAACGAAGTTATGATCAACCAATTGATCAATGCTCGTAATCGTCAATTTCTTTTCATTATCCGTTAAATCACGTAATTTATCCCATTGATGTGGCTCGCCTTTCAGATTGTTTCGCTCAGCGTTCGTACGCCATTCTCGGTCCATCTTCTTGAACCACTTACTGTTGTCGTCCAAGTGTTTTCCAATAACTGCATCTGCTTCTAGATGGTCCAGCATCATCAGAGCCTCGTTATAGTTCTTCATATAGTGATCAATTTCTTCACGGTTCTTTAACTTATTTGGATCATAATTGTAGATTTGATTGCCATCATTCTGACGTTCATAAGCCATGTTCAAACCTAAGGCGCCGTATTCACCATTTGGATTTGTCAACGATGGTGACTGGAGCATACCTTGCGCAAAGGACTCTAAGTCCGTCCCTTCACGATGATACCAACCGCCATAGTAAGCCATACGATCATTCACATGAGTCGTTTCATGCGTAAAGGCCGATGTACCAAAATCACTTATCAACTCTGTCATAACAAAGTAGACAGCATCTTGCTGATTTGGAGCTGCAAAGATATATGCGTAAGCACCATATCCATACTGATAGCCATGATATTTATGAATCCGTCCAAAGAACTCTCGAATCGGAGCATAATCTGGTTTCCCATCCTTGTGACCATATCGGTTTGCCCAACCGATACCAGGCGCATCATGATTGTCCCAAACAGGTGTTGGAACACTATTTTCACTCTTGAGGAGCTTATTACGTACATTATCAGCAGCTAATTTTGACCAAAAGTCTAAGTAGTTCACCTGCTCTTTTGCTCTCTTATTGATTTCACTCTTGAAGGCTTCACGAGCCTCCTCAGTATTTTTACCATATTTTTCAAAAGCACTAAAAGAAATGGTATTATAAGTCGAAATCATGAAGAGATGCGAGTTCTTCAAGTTTAATAGAGGCAAAATCATCCGACCATGCACGCCATTATTAATCCCTTCATACAGACGATACTTCTTATGAGCAAAGTCGGGGTTCAATGATGGCTGTTCTACCACATAAGCATTCTTTTCAATTGCCTTTTTAAACCAAACATTCATATCGGTTTCATTTGTAAACAATTTCATGTTATATGTTAGAAACTCATGAAGGTTTCCTTTACCTGTAGCACCTGCAATCACTCGACTATACGCATCTTGGGATTGGTCGCCCTTAAGATTGTTCTCTTTTGAGCCGATAGTGATCAAGCGATCTAAGACATTCACGTTCTTACCATAAAAATCTGGTTTAAACATCATAATATCTTTGATCGACAATTCATCATATTTAATGCCATAGTATTGGTTCAAATAAGCAAGCCCCATCATAATGTTGGCCTTATTGTCTTCAACTTTCTTAATGAAAGCACGTTGAGCTGCTTCATCATCATTTAGTTGATGATCTTCATTTTCAACAATTTGTTTCACCAAGTTTCCAAGATTTTGTTTTACTTCATCAAAACTTTCTTCTAAGAATAAATCGCGAATGTAACCATTTTTTCGTTCATCCGTGTTTTCTTGCGGTTTGTTCCGCTTGTCCATAAGAGCGCGCACTTCAGGAGAAATCAATTCTACACTGGATAATGTTTCTTTTGCCTTTGCAATCAAACCAGCACGATCTTTCACTAGCATATTTGGCGTATAAACGATATTCTGGTTGGTCACTTCGTACTCTTTGACTTGTTTTACATTAGAGTCAGCTTTGACAGTAATGGCCAATTCTTCTTTGGTACCATCAGCATAGTGAATCATGATCTGATCAATAGCTGACAAGTCTGTTACAAACTGTCCATTTTTCAAACCAGTAACAGAAAGGACTTCTTTGGTCACCAAGTTTGAGCTTGCATCTAGTTTATTAGCTTGATTGACAATCCACTCTTTATTATAGAATGGTTGTAATTTTTCAATATTGCGATAGGCAAGTTCGCGGTCAGCTCTGTAGTCTTGAATAGCCCTGTACTCGTCTTCACGGTGTGTCAAACGGTTTAATTTATCTACAACAGGATCATTGATTTCATACTCATGCGCTGTGATTCCCAGAGCAGCAATTTTCTTGTCTGCTTCTTCTTGCGAAATAGGTTTAATACGATGCTGTTGTTTAGAATATCTATATGAAGATTTTCCTTCACTCACACCAGTAACAACAAAGTTTCGATTTAAGCGGTCACCTGTCCAATAAGGATCATCATCAATATCAGATGAGCCATAGAAAATCTCACCGTTCTTAACTTTCATCATTGAAACAGTATCTTCAACGGAGCCCAAGGCATTTGTACTGCCTACAACACCACCCGCGCTAATCGGTTCTCTCACATCGATAGTACCTTTAGCTACAGATTTTTTAATGGCTCCGTCCCGATAAACTGCATGGTTATCCCCACCATTTTGTGACCAATAGGCAATGCCCGCAACTTTCGCTTTATTACCTGTTATTTGTGCATCAACATAGGCCTTCTCAACAGAACCTTTCCAGTTTTCTCCAACAATTCCAGCAAGAAAGGCGCCTTGATTCCCACCAGCATGAAGCTTACCAATGAATGCCACATTTGTTAATCTGCCGTTATTATCAATTTTATTGATCAAACCTGATACGTCATTATTCCCAACAACTGTACCCGTTACTTTCACATTATTGATCGTTGTGTTTTTTACAACAGCAGCCAAGGGAGCAACTCTATTTGCCCATGGCATATGAATGTTTACCTTACCAAGGTTAAGGTCATGGATATGGGCGCCTTCAGTATCGCCTAATAGTGGACGTTCCAAGTTATGAATCGTATATTGTTGACCGTCCACACTTGATAGCTTGCCTCGGAACTTCGTCGTTACATATGATTTACCAGCTGCAGGAACATTGACCGCATTCAAGTCCGCACCAATTTTAAATTCACCAGATGGATTGGCCTGCATAGCTTTTACAAGTTCATTGAAGTTGTAGTATACATTCTCCTCATGAGTTTTTGGTTTGGCAAAATAATGGACGTATTCTTCACTGAGCTGGTTACCATCTGTATGCTGAACGAGGTCAGGCGCTTTGGCAGTGACCTTATAAAGCGTTTTCCCATCGACTATCACTTCTTCAATTTTGTCAATCGCAAGACGCGTCATCTTATTATCACGTGTAGCAATTTTTAGATAGTAAGACCTTACATCACTTGGAACAGAAGTTAAGAAACTACTATCCGTTTCCATGCCATTGTCGTCAACACTTATGAGGCTTGTTTCTTTTATATTTTTAACTTCAACCTTTTTTAAATCAATTCTCAGTGATTCTTCTTTGAGAATTTCTTCCTCGTTTCCTTCGCCACGATCATAAACCATTTTTGTTTCGAGTTTATAATCCTTGTAATATTGCAAATCTGTTAGAGTTGCAGTCAAGTTATCCGGTGAAACCGTCATAGTTTTGACGACTTCGTCGCCTTTTTTCAGGGTTAAAGTGATCGATTTAATCGCTGCCTTACTTGGATTTTCCAGATTATAGTAAATCTGAGATGAGCGTTTCAAATCCTGAATATCAACCTTTGAAAAAGTCAACACTGGCTTTTCGAAGTTTTTGGTACCTAGTTTAACAATACGGTCTTGGGCTAACTCGATGACCTGTTCAAGAATTTCAGGCGCTTCCTGCGTCTTGATTCCTTTGATGGTCTTGTAGGTTTTGATAACCTTTTTCTGACCGTCTTTTCCTTCTTGAACCGTAATTTTATCGCCCTTTTTCAATTGCGCGTATTCTTCGACTATCTCTTTAAACGGAATTTTTTCAAGACTTTCTTCTGCAAGAGTTCCTTCTATTGGTTTCGTACCACGACTTATTTTTTTAGTGACTGGTTTTTTGATGACAGTGGTTGTTGTATTTAAAACTTGGTCAGTCTCAACACCTTCAACAGCTTTATAAGTCGTTTTGGTAACTTGGATCCCTTTTTCACCGTTTTGAACCACTGTTTCTTCGTCAGTGTATTTTGTAGGATCATCAACGATTTCCGTCTGGTAGTCAATCTCTGCGATTGTGTCTTTAGTAATTGTTCCTTCAGTTACTGTATATTCTGGAAGGTCCTCTTGAACAAGGGAGTGACCTTCCTTACCAGTTTCCTGAGTGCCCTTGCTCTCAAGTTTCTCAGTATACGCTGGCAAACTATCTTGGACAAGGGAGTCACCTTCTTTACCAGACTCTTGAGTGCCTTTTGCCTCAACCTTTCCAGTATATTCTGCATGAGGCTCTTGAACCAAGGATTCACCCTCTTTGCCAGCTTCCTGAGTACCTTTGGCTTCTATCTTTCCGGTATATTCTGAATGAGGCTCTTGAACCAAGGATTCACCCTCTTTGCCAGATTCCTGAGTACCCTTACTTTCAAGTTTCTCGGTATACGCTGGCAAACTATCTTGAATAAGTGATTGACCTTCTTTACCGGGTTCCTGAGTGCCTTTGCTTTCAAGTTTTCCAGTATATTCTGCCCGAGGCTCTTGAACCAAGGATTCACCCTCTTTGCCAGATTCCTGAGTACCTTTGACTTCTATCTTTCCGGTATATTCTGAATGAGGCTCTTGAACAAGGGAATCACCTTCTTTACCAGACTCCTGAGTGCCTTTTGCCTCAACCTTTCCAGTATATTCTACCTGAGGCTCTTGAACCAAGGATTCACCCTCTTTTCCAGCTTCCTGAGTACCTTTGGCTTCTATCTTTCCGGTATATTCTGAGTGAGGCTCTTGAACGAGGGAATCACCTTCTTTACCAGACTCCTGAGTGCCTTTACTTTCAAGTTTCTCAGTATACGCTGGTAAACTATCTTGGACAAGGGACTCGCCTTCTTTACCTACTTCTTGAGTGCCCTTGCTTTCAAGCTTGCCAGTATACGCTAGCAAACTATCTTGAATTAGAGATTGACCCTCTTGACCAGACTCCTGAGTGCCTTTACTTTCAAGTTTCCCAGTATACGTCGGGGAATTGCCTTGAACAAGGGAATCACCTTCTTTACCAGACTCTTGAGTGCCATTGCTCTCAAGTTTCTCAGTATACGCTGGCAAACTATCTTGATCGAGGAGCTTCCCTTTTTTAGAAAAACTAGCTACTTTTATGTCAGTTCCTTTAAAATAACCAATATACTCATATCCTCCAATATCGATCACACCTTTCGTTAGTTCTTCATTTGAGGAGGCCGAGATCGTTTGATTGTAAGAAAGTAATTCTTTATTCTCAAAGGCAAAAGTAGCAAAAGGAATGAAGTTGCTGACACCAAGAGAAGCAATCAAAAGCACTCCAAGAACTTTCTGACGCTGTTTTTTAGACACCAAAAAAACAGCTAAAGATGCTGTTGCAAGACCAAAACCTGCTAAAGCAAATTCTTTACTTCCTGTATAGGGAAGTTGTTGACTGTTAGTTGCCTTCTTGCGATAAACTACATAAATAATATCTTCATCTTGAAATTCTGTAGGAACTTCATGATGAATCAAGGCTTTTTCAGACTCGGTTAATTCTTGCTCCGTCAAATATCGATAATGGACTGAATTCACTTCAGCTAATTCATCTGCTTGGACTTTACCAGTTAATAACAAGCTGACACCAACAAGAAAGGCCCCGATTGCTACAGGACCAACTCCAACAGTCAATTTACGAATAGAATACTTTAGTTTTTTTTGAAACTGTTCTTTTCTCTTTTTCATTCTCATATCTTTCTAATAGAATCTTGTGGATACTGCGCACGCGCACCACCGATTAATTTTGGACGACTTGCTAGAGCCGTAACATGGGCATGCCCAATCTCACGCAAAACTGGTCGAATCGGAACCTGCACATGTTTGACATGCATGCCGATTGCGGTATCTCCGATATCAATTCCCACATGAGCCGTGATGAACTCCACTTCAACAGGGTCCTTCATAAACTTGAAGGCTGCTAGCTGACCCGAACCCCCTGCATGAAGAGTTGGAAGGACGCTAACGATTTCCAGACCAAACTGCTCCGCTACTTGACGTTCAACGACGAGGGCCCGATTGACATGTTCACAGCCTTGAACGGCTAGGTGAATTCCTTTCACTTTCAGGATATCCAAAATGGTCTTCACAATGATTTCACCAATTTCTTGGCTTGATTCCTTGCCAATATGGCCTCCTAAAACTTCGCTAGAAGATAGACCTAGGACAAAGAGACTTCCTTCACGCAATCCAGCCTTTTCCAAAACATCTTCAATTACCTGCTGTGTTTCTGTTTTAATTCTACTTTTGTCCATCACTCTTAACCTCATTTTTCTCCTACTATCATATCTTTTTTTACTGATTTTATCAAGGCGGACTGATTATTCTAATTTTTCAAAGTAAAACTCCCAGAATTGACTGGGAGCTAACTTGTTTCTATTTTATTGATGTATATTTCAACCGTCGTCCCTTTTGAAGGGGCAGAATCAATCTTCATCTGATAGTTTTCTCCAAAATGAAGTTTGAGCCGTTGGTCGACATTTTGAAGACCAACTCCTCCACGTTTGAGGTTACTCTGACTATTATCGCCAGTATTTTGGAAACCAACTCCATCATCCTCAATGCGGATGACTAGTCCTGAATCCTTTTTCTGGACAGAAAGTTTAATATGGCCCTGACCTTCCTTTTCCTTGATGCCATGGTAAAGAGCATTTTCCACTAGAGGTTGCAACACCAGCTTGGGTAAGACTAGGTTACCAAAAGCAGGATCTTCATCAATCTCATACTCCAGCTTATCACCATAGCGTTGTTTCTGGATAAAGAGGTACTGGCGGACATGATTGATTTCATCAGAAAGAGAAATCAAATCCTTTCCTTGATTGAGCGCCAAGCGGAAATAGGTTGCCAAAGACTTGGTCACCTGAACCACTCGCTGACTATCCTGAAACTCAGCCATCCAGATGATAGTGTCCAAAGTATTATAGAGGAAATGGGGGTTAATCTGGCTCGACAAGGCTTGAAGTTCATACTGCCGGGTCGCTTCTTCCTGCCTGCGCACATCTGCCATCAACTGATCAATCTGATCCAACATGGCATTGAACTGGCGAGTCACTTCTCTCAGTTCATAGGCGCCAGCTTCTTTAGCACGCAGATTTTGTGTACCAGAAGCAATTTCCAGCATGGTTTCTCTCAGATCCTTCAAAGGGGCAATCCAGCGTTTGAGACTAAACCACACCAAGCAGAGACAGGCAAGAAGAGATAAGGCACTAGCACCAAGCAAGGTCCACATGAGTTGACTCCGAACCTGGTCTAACTTCTCCAGCGAAGACACGCCTATAACCGTCCAATCAGTCCCTGCAATCTGTTCCTGACTGACGTAGGATTGGTGGTCCAGCGTATAGCCCTGCCCCGTCTCGATGTAGGGTTTCATGGCCTCCATTTCACTCGCTGAGCTATAGACAGTACGTTTAGGATGGTAGACAAATTCATGGTTTTCATTGATGATAAAGGCAAAGCCCTGCTGGCCCAACTGGAGTTGGTTGAGATAGGCTTCCAGAGTTTCATAGGAAATATCCAAACGAAGTACGCCAAGATTGGCTCCCTTTGTATCGACAAGTTCCTGAGTGACAGAAATGACCCACTGACTGTCTGATTTACGAGCTGGTGTCAAAACTGGCTTAGCTCCCTGATGAATGGCCTTTTGGTACCAATCCTCAGCCATCATATCAGAGGAGGTTTTCATCTGCACACTATCATCTGTAGAAATAACCTGACCGGATTTGGTGACCAGTACCACCGTTTTCAAGTCCTGGTCTGCCTTTAAGATGGTCAAAAACAGATCTCGGATTTCCTTTACCTTGTCTTGACTGGGATTCTCAGCATAGGCTAGGACATCTGCCTGCTGGGTCAAACTTGTAGAGGTGGTTTCTAATTTTTTGATATAAGACTGAATAAAGTGGCTAGTTTGGCTAATGGTCGTTTGGCTATTACCCTCGATAGTAGCCTCAATAGCTGATGAACTAGATTGATAATAGAAAGTCCCAACCACAGCTAGTAGAATGAGAAAGACCAGAAAGATGGAAATAACCATTCTGACTAAAAGAGAAGAACGCTTCATCGACCTTCTCCCTTCTTAAACTGACGAGGCGTCACACCTGCAATCTGTTTAAAACGTTGGGTAAAGTAGTTCATATCTTCAAAACCAACCTTTTCGGCTATCTCATAAATCTTTAAATCCGTGGTCAGAAGCAAGAGCTTGGCTTGTTTGACACGCTCTCTCACCAGGTAATCCTGAAAAGGCAGGCCCAACTCTTTCTTAATCAAGGAGCTCAAATAAGTCGGACTAAAGCCCAAGTCACTGGCCAAGCTCTTTAAACTAAATTGACTGTCAGCCAGATGAGACTGGATCTTCTGGGCCATATTTCCTTCAAACTTATCAGTCAATAAATCTTGTAACTGCTCTTCCTTTTCTTCCTTGTCTAGTTTTTGCTTGATTTTCCCTAACATTTCCTCAATATCCTGACGAGAAAAGGGCTTGAGCAAGTAGTCATCCACACCGAGTTTGACAGCAGACAAGGCATAATCAAAATCATCGTAACCCGTCAAAAATACCAGATGCACCTGGGGATAGGTTTCTCGGACCAGCCTGGCCAACTGGATGCCATTTAGCTGAGGCATATTGATATCGGTTAAAATGATATCCGGCACCTGCTTTTGAATCAATTCCCAAGCCTGTCTTCCATTTTCAGCCTGACCGATGATTTCCATATCGTAGGCTGCTACATTAACCAGCTTGGTCAATCCTTGTCTTACCAGATATTCATCTTCTACGATTAAAATTGTGTAGGTCATGCTCTGCTCCTTTGTCACTTACTAGTATCAGTATAGCAAAATTCTCCTCTAACTACTTAGGAAATCCCTCTTAATCAACATAATCTAGTAAATAAGCATAGCCTTTTTCTGCCATTTGGTCTTTGGGAATAAAGCGGATAGAAAGACTATTGATACAGTAGCGCAAGCCTCCCTTGTCCTTTGGTCCATCCGTAAAGACATGACCAAGGTGAGAATCTCCAACTCGGCTTCTTACTTCCATGCGCGTCATATTGTAAGACTTATCTTCCTTGTAAGTGGCAACATCCGGGCTGATAGGTTGAGTAAAACTAGGCCAGCCACAACCAGACTCAAACTTGTCCTTTGATGAAAAAAGGGGTTCACCAGTTGCCACATCCACATAGATACCGGATTCAAATTTATCCCAATAGCGGTTTGAAAAAGCTCGTTCTGTTTGATTTTTCTGGGTAACTGCATACTCCTCAGGTGACAAGGTCTTTTTCAATTCTTCATCGCTTGGTTTGGGATATTTGCTGGCATCGATGACGGGATAGGCAGCCTGATTGACATTGATATGACAGTAGCCATTTGGATTTTTCTTGAGGTAGTCTTGGTGGTGATCCTCAGCCACCACAAAATTCTTCAAGGTCTTCTTTTCAACTGCCAGAGGTTGGTCATATTTTTTAGCAACTTCATCAAATACCTGGTTAATCACCTCTAAATCCTTGTCATCTGTGTAATAAATACCAGTACGATACTGGGTTCCCACATCATTTCCTTGTTTATTTTTGCTGGTTGGATTAATGATGCGGAAGTAATGAAGCAGGATTTCCTTGAGGGAAATTTGGTTAGCATCATAGGTGACATGGACGGTTTCCGCATGTCCTGTTTGATTGATCAATTCGTACTTGGTTGTTTCCCCTCTACCATTTGCATAGCCTGAAACGGCATCTGTCACTCCAGGCACGCGTGAGAAGTATTCCTCAACTCCCCAGAAACATCCCCCAGCAAGATAAATTTCGTGCAAGTCTGCGTCTTTACTGACTTCTGTTTTTTTCACTGTTTTTCCTCCCTGGCTAACTGATGCTTTCTCAATTTGCGAGCTATCTGTCTGCCCTGCATTTCGCATCAATAGAAAATAGAAACCGGTTATGGCTAGGAGAATGACCCCTGCCAAGACAAACAATTTTACTTTATCATTCATGATCTTTCTCTACCCCATTTCTTTCAATTCTTTTAAAATCATATCCTTATCCATAAAACCTGGTTGCGTTTTGACCAGCTTGCCTTCCTTGTCTATAAAGGCTTGAGTCGGGTAAGAACGAACACCATAACTTTCCAAAAGTTTGCCTGACGGATCAATTAGAACTGGGAAATTTTTATAATCCAAGCCCTTGTACCAGTTTTTAAAGTCCGCTTCTTCTTGTTCTCCCTTGTGACCAGGAGACACCACTGTCAAGACCACGTAGTCATCACCTGCATCCTTAGCAATTTCATCCGTATCCGGAAGGCTAGCCAGACAGATGGAACACCAAGAAGCCCAGAATTTAAGATAGACTTTCTTGCCTTTGTAGTCAGATAAACGATAGGTCTTACCATCTACTCCCATCAGTTCAAAATCAGCGACTGCCTGACCTTTAGTCGCAGTTTGCGCACCGACTTGTTCTGTTTTGGTTTGCTCCTTCATAGTTGATTCGTCTGACATGTTTTTAGCCGAACAAGCTGCCAAGCAACAGATTGAGCCTACTCCAAGGAGACATGTTTGCCATTTTTTCATTTCTTTTTCCTCTCTATTCAAATAATGTAGTCAAAATGGAAGCATTCCCCAAAAGCACCAAGATTCCCATCACGATAATGAGGAAACCACCCACTTTTTTGAGGGTCCCGAGGTAAGGATGGAGTTTTCGGAAATGTTTCAAAACATAGCTGGAGGCGAGAGCTAGAACCAAAAATGGTAGCGCCAAACCTAGCGTATAGACCAACATGAGACCAGCTCCCTGCCAAGCACCTGAACCACCTGAAGCCGCCAAGGCTAAAACAGACCCCAGAACTGGCCCCACACATGGCGTCCAAGCAAAACTAAAGGTCAACCCCAGTAAAAATGCCTGACTATAGCCCTTACCCTTTTGTCCCTGTCTCTTTAGTTGTAGCCTTCTTTCCTTGTAGAGTCCTTGAAAATGTAAGACTTCCATCTGGTGCAAGCCCAAGAGAATGATAACAGCACCCGTCACATACTGAAACCAAGAGGCATACAGCAAATTGCCTAAAAAACCAGCTCCATAGCCCAGTAAGATAAAGATAAAAGAAATCCCCGCTATAAAGGCCAGAGTTCGCAATAAACTAACAAGTGAGATTGAAAATTTTTCGCTAGAAGCCTGAGAACCATCTTTGTCATCCAACAAGACCCCTGCATAAACTGGTAACAAGGGCAAGATACAGGGAGAAAAGAAGGAAAGAATTCCAGCAAGAAAAACACTGATAAAAAAGAATACATTGTCCATATCTTTTCACTCTTCTTTCTTTTGATAAGTCTATTATAATTCCCAAGTCTAAGAAAAAACAGGGACAATGATAGGGAAAAATAGGAATTTAATCAGCTTATTTAAAAATCATGCGCAAAAAAAGCCAGACAAGGTCTGACTTTGATAGAAACGGAAAAGAAAATTCACTACTCTTCTCTGCTTATCTGATAATAAATAAGGTCCGCAACCTAGTCTTTTCTCTCTACACCATTGGCAACCGTCTTAAGATAGGACATTCCAGCCTTCTCCATCACACGGCCTGAAGCTGGGTTAAGACTGGCGTAACGAGCTCTGACCTTTTGAAAGCCTGCTTGAGTAAAACAAAAGTCTAACACAGCTTTCAAGGCCTCCGTCATCATACCACGACCCCAATAATTTTTTCCTAAAATATAGCTAATTTCACAAGAAGAATCATTCTCATCCATCTCAACGATGCTGATATCTCCTATCACTTGCTCTGGGTTTTCTTTAATCCTGAATTGTCAAATTAAGTGCACATTTTCTTCATAGAAAACTTCATAAGGTGTTTTCCAGTTGAGACACTTTCGTGGCCTATTATTTAGTTTATTCTCCCACAGCTGAATGGTGTGCTCGTCAATGAATGTTAAGTCGCTCCCTTTGGGAAAATATTCTCGTAGTAATCCATTAGTATTCTCATTTGTTCCTCGTTGCCAAGGCGCATGAGGAACGGGAAAATAGACTTCTACCTTTAATTTTTCGGTCAAGTCCTGATGCTTCGTGAATTCTTTTCCTCTATCTGGAATGACGGTTTCTTCCGGCAAGGGCGCCAACATTTTTACCATACTTCTATCACCAACTTGCTTTTCTTGACAGCTATCTTCTGGATTTTTAGAAAACGAGAATAACGATCCGTTAGAGTCACTAAACAAGCTTTTCCAGTTTTCCCTGCAACCGTATCTGTTTCCCAATCACTGATCCTAGCTCGCTTGTTTGCTTCTTCGGGTCTTTCGTAAATGGTATGAGAAATAGGAAATTCCTAGCCTATTTATTCTGCATTTGTCTGAATGTAAGCAGCAATGACATCTGATGTGTACTGGGCTGTACCAGGTCCAAATTTGTCAATGTTTTCCTTAAACTCTGGGTTGTAGACGTATCCTTTACCGATATGACCGAATACATCAACGGAGCAGTCAAATCCATAAGTTCGAATGGCTTGCAAGAGTTTAGCAGCTTCTTCTTGATTTTCGTCTGCTGTTGCAGCTAGTCCATTTTTAAGATTTTTAGCCAAAGCTTGAAAGACTTGGTTAAAGGCGGCCGTAGCCTCGTCTTCGTGATCTTTTTGGCGCTCGAGAGCTTGGTTCATGACTTCTTGTCCATATTTTTCTACCGCCTCTTGGTGGTATTTTTGATTGTCTTGATAGCTAAATCCAGTGAATTTTTCCTCAATCGTCATTTTTCTTTCTCCTTTTTGTTCTTGAATGGTTTTTTGTAAGGTGGAAATCAAGGTATCCAGATGTTGCCTTTCGCGAGTTAGATAGTCCAACTGCCTAGTCAAATGGGGCAATAAATCTGTCCTTTCTTCCTTTAATAGCTCTGCTATTTTTTCTAAAGAAAAGCCTAGATACTTGTAATACAGAATGACCTGAAGGTGTTCCAAATCCTCTTGACTGTAGGTTCGATAGCCGTTTTCCGACTTTAACGGAACCAAAAGTCCTATCTTATCGTAGTGGTGCAGGGTCTTGACAGAGACACCTGAAAGCTGCGCAGCTTCTTTTATATGGTACATGATTTCCTCCTTACAAGAATAGTATAACCCCTCCCCATAGGTCAGAGTCAAGCGTTTTTACGAAATTTTTTTAACTTTTTGAGAAAGCTGTGAAAACTTGAAAATGGTTTTCTTGACAGACATCAGAAAACATGGTAGGATAGTCAAGTCTATCAATCAAACAGAAGGCTCATAAAGAGCCATTGAGAGAAGGCTATTTGACAACTCAAGTAGCCTTTTCTTATTTTAAAAAACGAGATTGGAGTTTCAACTATGTCAGAAAAATCACAATGGGGCTCGAAACTAGGCTTTATTCTAGCATCTGCTGGTTCAGCCATCGGGCTTGGTGCCGTTTGGAAGTTTCCCTATATGACTGCTGCAAATGGCGGTGGAGGCTTTTTACTGGTCTTTCTCATTTCTACCATTTTAATCGGTTTCCCGCTCTTGCTTGCTGAGTTTGCCCTTGGCCGTAGCGCTGGCGTTTCTGCTATCAAAACCTTTGGAAAACTTGGCAACAATAACAAGTACAATTTTATCGGTTGGATTGGTGCCTTTGCCCTCTTCATCCTCCTATCCTTTTACAGTGTCATTGGAGGATGGATTCTAGTCTATCTGGGTATTGAGTTTGGGAAATTGTTCCAGCTTGGTGGAACGGGTGATTATGCTCAGTTATTTACTTCAATCATTTCAAACCCAGCCATTGCCCTAGGAGCTCAAGCTGCCTTTATCTTATTGAATATCTTTATTGTATCACGTGGGGTTCAAAAAGGGATTGAAAGAGCTTCGAAAGTCATGATGCCCCTGCTCTTTATCATCTTTGTCGTGATTATCGGTCGCTCTCTCAGCTTGCCAAATGCCATGGAAGGCGTTCTCTACTTCCTCAAACCAGATTTTTCAAAACTAACTAGCGCTGGTCTCCTCTATGCTCTGGGACAATCTTTCTTTGCCCTCTCACTAGGGGTTACAGCCATGCTGACCTATGCGTCCTACTTGGACAAAAAAACTAATCTGGTCCAATCAGGGATTTCCATTGTAGCCATGAACATCTCAGTATCCATCATGGCAGGTCTAGCCATTTTCCCAGCCATGTCAGCCTTCAATATCCAGTCTGAAGGGGGACCAAGCCTGCTCTTTATCGTCTTGCCTCAACTCTTTGACAAGATGCCCTTTGGAACCATTTTCTACATCCTTTTCCTCTTGCTCTTCCTCTTTGCGACGGTCACTTCTTCCGTCGTGATGCTGGAAATCAATGTGGGCAATATCACCAATCAGAATAACAGCAAACGTGCCAAATGGAGTGCCATTTTAGGAATCTTGACCTTCGTCTTTGGGATACCTTCAGCCCTATCTTACGGTGTTATGGCAGATGTTCACATCTTTGGAAAGACCTTCTTTGATGCCATGGACTTCTTGGTTTCCAATCTTCTCATGCCATTTGGAGCTCTCTGCCTTTCACTTTTTACAGGCTATATCTTTAAAAAGGCTCTTGCTATGGAGGAACTCCATCTCGATGAAAGAGCCTGGAAACAAGTACTTTTCCAAGTCTGGCTCTTCCTTCTTCGTTTTATCATTCCAATCATCATCATCGTGGTTTTTATAGCCCAATTTATGTAATCAAAAAGGACTTGAGTAGTGAACTCAGGCCCTTTCTTTTTATGGATGACTAACAATCAATTCCAAACCTTGCCCTTCCAGAGTCCAAGCTTCAACATCACTTGGTAGGATAAAGTGGCTCCCTTTTTGGATTGGATAGTTTTTCCCGTCAACAGTTAGTTGACCTTGACCAGCCAAGACACTCAACAAGCTGTAGTCAGCTGTCTTTTCAAAGTTAACTTTTCCAGTAATTTCCCATTTGTAAACTGCGAAGAAATCATTGGATACAAGGAGAGTGGAACGTAGATCATCTGCTTTGACAGTGACAGGTCGGCTATTGGCAGGTTCTCCAATGTTTAAAACATCGATGGATTTTTCAAGATGAAGTTCACGCAAGTTGCCCTTGTCATCCTTGCGGTCAAAGTCATAGACACGGTAGGTAGTGTCACTAGACTGCTGGGTTTCAAGAATCAAGATACCTGCACCGATAGCGTGCATGGTACCACTTGGCACATAGAAGAAATCTCCAGCCTTAACTGGCACTTTTGTCAGTAAGGCATCCCAGTTCTTGTCCTCAATTTGCTGGCGGAGTTCTTCTTTTGACTTGGCATTGTGACCATAGATAATCTCTGATCCCTCATCCGCTGCGATGATATACCAGCATTCTGTTTTTCCAAGTTCGCCTTCGTGTTCTAGTCCATAGGCATCGTCTGGGTGAACTTGGACGCTAAGCCAGTCGTTGGCATCGAGAATTTTAGTTAAGAGAGGAAATACTGGTTCTGGACGGTTGCCAAACAACTCACGGTGTTCCGCATACAAAGTAGCAAGGTCTGTTCCCTCGTAGCGTCCATTGGCTACCTTAGAAACTCCATTTGGGTGGGCTGAGATAGCCCAGTATTCCCCGATTTTTTCACTTGGAATGTCGTAACCAAACTCATCACGTAGCTTGGTCCCACCCCAGATTTTTTCTTGCATAACTGATTGTAAAAATAATGGTTCTGACATGTCGATCTCCTGTCTGATTTTTCTCCCCTCATTATAGCAAAAAAAGAGTTCGAATTGAACTCTTTTTTCTATTTTATAAAGTAGGGAGAAGATTTTGTAAAAATAGTAACGAAACAATCTCTTACTTGATGGAGGAACCCCTAAAGCAGCAATCAGAAAGCTCGCTGTCAACGGCTATTCTCCTCAACTCTCATTAGACTTTCTTTACTTGAGAATCTATTTTTATGTACAAAAAAGACTGAAACCAGTCTTCTTTTTAAATCAAAGCTGTGATAGCCGTTACCAGACCAAAAATGATACCTGGCGCATTAGCAGCCGCAAGGGGAATATCTCTTTCTTTCTTGAAAAGACCGTAGTAAACCCAGAGACTACAGTTGATGGCTGCAACCAAGGGCTGGATAAAGTTCCCTTTTTGACCAGCCAGGTTGTTCATAATTTGCGGGAAGTAAGAGACGTACATCATAACAGACATGAAGGTCGCTACCCAACCCAAAACTTTCATTTGTTTTTCAGACATTTTCAAAACCTCTTTCATTTTTATGAATCATATTTTATAATCTTTTTTCAAAACAATCAAGTCTTTAAAACTTTTGTTATAAAGATATAAACTATCACAATCTTGTTATAAGAAAGAGGGAACAGAAAAAAGACCGAATTGCTCCGTTCTGTTTACTCAATCAAATATTAGAAAATGAATACTCCTTTTCAATGAATCGATTGATTGATGGTAAATAAGCCGTTAGAAATTATTGACAGTATCGAAATTTTCTAGTAAAATGAATTTTGTTAATACCTAAATGGTGTGTAGTTTTCTATCAACATAGTCAGGAGAAAAGGAACTTATGCTAAAAAAATTTAATGAATTGTCACTGAAAGATAAGGCTTATCTAATTGGCGGTTTGAGCTTATTAGTCATTGTGATCTCATTTGGTCTACTCAATCGTCAAACAGTAACTGTCAGTCTTGTCTTTACACAACTATCTGCTCCCTTGATTTTGGTGATTTTTACTTGTCTAGTAATCGGGATCATTGCTGGTAGTGCTATTGGTATTAGCTATCACCATAACAAGACTCAAGATCTGAGAAGCCGCATTGCTGAAGCAGAAGCGACTATCAATATAAAAGACAGGGAGCTTGTCCAGTACGAGGAACAGGTGCAACAATTAAAACAGGAAGCCAAACAATAAGTGTAGAAATCATAACCACCCGTGAAAACGGGTGGTTTTTTGTCTCGCACCTAACGGAGCGAGACGGACTGAAAGTCGCATAAATACAAAAAAGATCGAATTGCTCCGATCTTTTTAAGTTTCACTCCAAGAATGTTTAGATAAAAAATTTGATAATAGAATTACCTACTTCATACGATAAAAATCAATCACTAGACCAGCAGGCCCTTTAACTAATAAGGACTCTGTTCCCCAATCGGTTACAGTTGGTCCGTTTAAAACCTGGATACCAAGTTCTTTCAACCGTTGGTAATTCTGGTCTACATCCTCAACCTCGATATGAAGAATGATTCCTGACTGAAAATCTTCCAAAGGAATCAAATGATTTTGGGACAACATCAGACAGTGACTGCCAATCGTAAACTGAGCAAAACTGTCATCAACATAATCGGGCTTTTTATCCAAAATACGCTCCAAGTCAGCACAGACTTGGGGAACATCTGAAACGATAATATCTAATTGATTTAAATTCATTTACTATCCTCCAGAAAAAGACCGGATTGCTCCGATCTTTTTAAGTTCCACGAAGGAATTATTTAATTGCGCGTGATTGCAATCCTTCTTCTTCCAAGAAGAGGCGGAATGGTACGAGTTCTTCTGCTTCGTATTTTTCCTTGAAGTCTTTGATTGCTTCTTCTGAGTGAAGTTTTGGATCCAATTCAAGTACTTCTACTGGAAGTGGACGGTGTTGCGTGATGCGGGCATCGATGACAACAGTTTTACCTTCTTTGTTCAATTTAACAGCTTCTGCAACAACTGCATCGATGTCTTCGATACGGTCTACTGTAAACCCTACAGCACCTTGCGCTTCAGCGATTTTCGCATAGTCAGCATTAGGGAAGTCACAACCAAACAAGTGTTTGTTTGTGTCTTCGTATTTGTCCTTGATGAAGGCATATTTACCATTTGAAAAGACAACGTTGATAACTGGAAGGTCGTATTGAACGTTTGTGATAACGTCTGGGTAGCACATGTTGAATGCACCGTCACCCATGATGTTCCATACTTGGCGATCTGGATTGTCTTTCTTAGCAGCGATACCACCAGGAAGGGCAATACCCATTGTCGCAAAGAGTGGAGATGTACGCCACATGTTCTTAGGTGTCATGTGAAGGTGACGAGTAGATGTTTGAGTAGTGTCACCTACGTCGATTGAGTAGATAGCGTCTTGATCAGCGTGTTTGTTGATGGCATTGTAGACTTGGTACAATTGCAACTCACCCTCTGTTTTACCTTCGAGTTTGTTCATGTAATCACGCCAGTTTTGGTTGTTCTTAACGTTTGCACGCCACCATGGAGTAGATTCTACTGTATCTACCTTGTCAAGGATCGCTCTCGCTGCTTGACCTGCATCACCAAGGATAGAAGCATCAAGGGCATGACGTTTACCAAGTTTGTAAGGGTCGATATCGACTTGGATGAATTTTTCAGTGTTCTTGAAGGCTTCGTAAACTTCAGCAAATGGGAAGTTTGAACCAAGGAAAAGAACTGTGTCTGCTTCGAAGACCACTTCGTTGGCTGGTTTCCAACCAACACGGTAAGCAGAACCTGTCAAACCTTCGTAGTTCCATTCAAACGCTTCAAAGTTTTTACCAGTTGTGATGATTGGTGCTTTGATTTTACGTGACAATTCTGTAATCACTTCACCAGCTTTGACACCACCGTAACCAGCGTAGATAACTGGACGCTCAGCATTGTTCAAGATTTCAACAGCTTTGTCGATTTCAACTTCGTTCAAAGCAGGAGCGATGAATGAACGTTCGTATGAACCTGAACCGTAGTATGAGTTTTCATCGATTTCTTGGAAACCGAAGTTTACTGGGATTTCAACAACGGCTGGACCTTTTTTAGAAACTGCAGCACGGCAAGCTTCGTCAATTACTTTTGGCAATTGCTCAGCGTAAGCGACACGTTTGTTGTAGACAGCGATACCGTTGTACATTGGGTTTTGGTTCAATTCTTGGAAAGCATCCATGTTGAGTTCGTTGACTGGACGTGATCCAAGGATAGCAAGGAATGAAGTGTTATCCATAGCTGCATCGTAAACACCGTTAATCAAGTGAGTCGCACCTGGACCACCTGAACCTACTGCAACCCCGATTGAGCCACCGAATTTAGCTTGCATGACCGCTGCAAGAGCACCTGTTTCTTCGTGGCGAACTTGCAAGAAGCGGATATCTTTGTCTTCAGCCAAAGCATCCATAAGTGAGCTGAGTGTTCCTGATGGGATACCGTAGATTGTGTCTACGCCCCATGTTTTCAATACGTTGAGCATTGCTGCTGATGCAGTAATTTTCCCTTGAGTCATAATAACTCTCCTTCAAAATAATTTCATACATTTACAAAAAGCGCTTTTATATGTTGTTTGAAAGCGATTCAGTAAATTTACAATCCTAATTTACCACATTTACTTTGAGTATCCTAAGAATGTGCTCAGAAGTTTTCATTCTCTATTACAGTACAGCTTGAAAGCGCTTTTTAGAACTGTTTTATAATAAAAAGCGAGCAAGCCCGCTTTTAGTCTATTTTACTAAAGTTTAGTAAGAGTGAACTGGTCAGAACAGATACAGAACTAAAGGCCATGGCTAGACCTGCCAGTTCTGGATTGAGCACCAGACCAATCCCTGAAAAGACACCAGCTGCAATCGGAATTCCGGCGACATTGTAGATAAAGGCCCAAAAGAGGTTGAGCAGAATTCGATTGAAGGTTTTCTTGCTCATGTCAAAGGCACGAACCACTCCTAGGAGGTTATTAGTTGTCAACACCAAATCTGCTGACTCGATGGCAATATCTGTTCCAGCTCCCATAGCAATCCCCACATCTGCTACACTGAGGGCAGGAGCGTCATTGATACCATCACCAACAAAGGCTACTTTTCCAGCTGATTGTAGTTTATGGATTTCATGGGCTTTTTCTTCTGGCAAGACACCTGCAATGACCTCTTCGATTCCAATCTGATCGGCAATAGCACGCGCCACGCCAGCATTATCCCCTGTCAGCATGACTGTTTTAAGACCTCGTTTTTTCAACTGACTGATGGCAAGCTTAGCATTTTCCTTAGGAATATCTTGCAGAGCAAGCAAGCCTTTGATTTCATTGTCAACAGCCAAGAACACAACTGTCTTAGCTTCTTTTTCTAGTTCTTCTAGTTTTTCTTGATAAATGCTAGAAATATCCATGCCATCCAGCATTTTAGCATTTCCAAGCAAAACTTGTTTTCCATTGATTTGCCCTGAAACACCTTTTCCGTGCAAGGCTTGGAAATTTTCCACAGTGTGAAGCTCAAGTCCAGTTTCAGTCGCTCGCTTGACAATGGCCTCAGCCAGTGGGTGTTGAGAAGCTTCTTCCAAGGAAGCTGCCAATCCAAGCACTTCTACTTCGTCGCCGATGATATCTGTGACCACAGGTTTCCCTTCCGTCAAAGTTCCTGTCTTATCAAAAACAATAGTTTGGACTTTCTGGATTTCCTGTAGAACCGTTCCATTTTTGAGGAGAACTCCCATCTTGGCACTGCGACCTGTCCCCACCATAAGGGCTGTCGGTGTTGCAAGTCCCAATGCACAAGGGCAGGCAATAATCAGAACTGCTACTCCATAGAGAAGCGAAGACACAAAGCTCGCTCCAAGCACAACTACACTATCCCTGAGCAAGACGAACCAAACCCAAAAGGTCACAATCCCTAAAATGACAACTGCTGGGACAAAAATCCCTGAAATTTTATCCGTCAAGTCCTGAATCGGCGCACGACTTGTCTGAGCTTTCTTCACAAAATCCACAATCTGAGCCAAAACAGTCTCTGAACCAACTTTTTCTGCTCTAAAAACAAGTGTTCCACTATTATTGATGGTTGAACCAATGACGGTATCTCCAACTGTCTTGTCCACAGGCAGACTCTCACCTGTCACCATAGACTCATCAATACTAGAGACACCTTCCACTACGATACCATCAACCGCAATCTTTTCACCGGGACGCACTCGAATCAGGTCACCTACCTTGACTTGCTCCAAGGGGACTTGAACATAGTTATCCTCACGCAAGACTTCTGCAGTTTTAGCCTGCAAGTCAAGTAATTTCTCCACAGCTTGGGAAGTATTTTTCCGCATTTTCTCCTCAAAAACGGCTCCCATAAGAACGAAGAAGAAGATAAATGCAGCACTTTCAAAGTAAACGGGGAGACCAGCGAAGAGGGCAACTAAGCTATAGAAATAGGCCACTAGGGTTCCCAGAGCAACCAAGGTATCCATGTTGGCATTGTGCTTTTTAAAACTAGCCCAAGCACTTTGGATATAAGGACCACCTGCTACTAGCATAATCGGTGTTGTGGCTAAAAAGGTTCCCCAACGCATGACTTGGTGACTAATTCCTCCTGTCGACATACCAATCATGAGAATCACAAGAGGCACAGTAAAGATACTAGTAATCCAAAAACGCTGTAAAAGTGATAGAGATTTTCGAGTCTTCTCAACTACGGTATAACTCCCCTTTTGCATCTTCATACCACAAGAAAATTCATGTTGACCTAATTCTTGAGGTGTAAAACGAATGACTTTCTCCTCATCTACGCCGATTGGTTCCAAAATGCCTTCTTCTTCAAACAGAATTTCCTTGTAACAGTTTGAAGGAGTTGCTCGATGAAAGGTAATCTCAGCTGGAATCCCTTTTTGAAGCTGGATATGGGCTGGATGATAGCCTTTGTCTGCCATGATACGGATTTTTTGAACACCATTTTCAAGACTTGCTTTTACAATTTCAGTCATATCATTCTCCTATTCTACAATCATCTTGCCGTGCATCATATTCATGCCACAAGAGAAACCATACTCTCCAGCCTGTTCAGGTGTGATTTCCACTACATACTCTTCACCCATAGGCAAGTCCGCATGCACTCCAAAATCTGGGAAAACAATCTGATCTAGGCAGGGTGAAGGGTCCTTACGGTCAAAGACGATACGGGCTGGCACTGATTTCTTAAGAATAATCAACTCAGGCGTATAGCCCCCTTTGACTTCCACTCGAATCTCTTGGTAACCCTTTTTTTGCTGGGCCTTTTGTTCAGATTTTTCAGGCTTTTTGAAAAACCAAAACAAGATAAACGCGATAAGGGCAATACAAATAATGGTTACAATACTATTTAACATGACGTCTCCTTTACATACAATTACATCTTACTTCTGTTACAGCGCTTGATTTCTTCTTAGAAATCACAGCTTCTAAGTCTTCCAAGTCAGCCTGAGTAAAATCACATTCAGCAATCAAATCAGCCAACAAGTTCTTAATCCTACGAGAACAAACCTTGTCCTTGATATCTTGGACAAGTAAATCCCGACTTTGGTCCAAAGTTAAAAGGGCTGAATAGACAAAGAACTTGCCTTCTTTTTTCCTTGTCAGACACTCTTTCTCAACCAAACGAGCCAAAAGAGTTTGAATGGTCGACTTGGACCAGTCGAACCGCTCCGCCAGAACCCTGATCAAATCCGTACTGGTCTGCTCTCCTTGCATCCAAATAATCTTCATGACCTGCCATTCTGCATCTGAAATCTGCATAATCACACCTCCTAAATCTACATTTGTCGATTACAGTTATTAGTATACTCCGAAAATCTACATTTGTCAACTATAAATATTCTTATTTCTTTGAAAAAGAATTCTAATCCTGTAACGAGAGATTTGCAGTCAAATTTTACTATATAAACTATAAAAATATGCTATACTGAAGAAAAAAGAAAACAACCACTAGGGGTGCGTAAAGCTGAGATTAACGACTGTTAGACCCTTTGACTCAATCTAGGTAATGCTAGCTGATGGAAGTGGAAAATAGTGAGGACTACCCAGTCTTCTATTACTTTCCTCAAACAGACTAGCTTGTTCTTAAGAATACAAACTTCAGTTGGTTGGGAGGTTTTAGATGACTTATTTACCCGTTGCTCTAACCATTGCTGGGACAGACCCTAGTGGCGGTGCTGGCATTATGGCTGATTTGAAGTCGTTCCAAGCTAGAGATGTCTATGGAATGGCTGTTGTCACCAGCCTTGTCGCTCAAAATACCAGAGGCGTTCAATTAATCGAGCACGTCTCCAACCAAATGCTGAAAGCTCAACTGGAAAGTGTCTTTTCGGATATCAAGCCTCAGGCTGTAAAAACTGGGATGTTGGCAACTACTGAAATCATGGAGATTATCCAACCCTATCTTAAAAAGCTGGACTGTCCCTATGTGCTGGACCCTGTTATGGTCGCAACAAGCGGTGATACCCTGATTGATACCAGTGCGAGAAGCTACCTAAAAACAAACCTGCTTCCCCTTGCAACTATTATTACACCCAATCTTCCTGAGGCAGAAGAAATTGTTGGTTTCTCAATCCATGATCCTGAAGATATGCAACGTGCCGGTCGCCTGATTTTAAAAGAATTTGGTCCTCAGTCTGTGGTTATCAAAGGTGGCCATCTCGAAGGCGGTGCTAAGGATTTCCTTTTTACCAAGGAGGAGCAATTTGTCTGGGAAAGTCCACGAATTCAAACCTGTCATACCCATGGTACTGGATGTACCTTTGCAGCAGTGATCACGGCTGAACTAGCCAAGGGCAGAAGCCTTTACCAGGCAGTTGATAAGGCCAAGGCCTTTATCACGAAAGCCATCCAAGACGCTCCTCAACTCGGACATGGTTCTGGCCCAGTCAACCATACAAGCTTTAAAGATTAAGAAAAACTCTCTAGTTCCCACTTTAAGGGAATTAGAGAGTTTTTGATTAGGAAATCATGTCATCCAGCTTTGTTAAAAATGCTTGCGTTTTTGCCTCTATATCTTCTGCCTGCATCAAATCACGGACAACGGCTACTCCAGCAATACCAGTACCAATAAGTTGGTCAATATTCTCTGAAGTCAAGCCTCCAATAGCAACTACTGGAATAGCGACCGTTTGGCAAATTGTTTTCAAGGTTGAAATCAGGGTGATAGGAGCATTCTCCTTGGTCGTAGTCGGGAAAATGGCTCCTGTTCCCAAGTAATCCGCACCTCCTTCTTCTGCTTCGAGGGCTCTTTTAACCGTTTTAGCAGTGACACCGAGTATTTTTTCAGGACCCAAGACTTTGCGGGCAACCGAAACTGGTAGTTCATCGTCGCCAATATGCAAACCTGCAGCATCAACCGCAAGACAAACATCCAATCGATCATCGATAATTAAGGGTACTTGGTAGGCATCGGTTATTTCCTTGACTTGTTTTGCCAGCTGATAGTATTGATTGGTTGTGAGATTTTTTTCTCGTAGCTGGATCATGGTAACACCTGAACGGCAGGCCGTCTCAACTTTTTCAAGAAAGCTTTCCAAGGAATCTTGGTAGCGATTGGTTACCAGATATAGTCTGAGTGCTTCTCTATTCATAAATATCTCCTTTGATGGTATCTAGCCAATTTTCATCTCTTTTTAGGAGAGAGAGCTGATTGAGAACTTGGTAACGAAAATCTTCCAATCCCATTCCTTGAACAAGTATTCTCTCAGCAGCGATATTGAGATAAGAAACTGCTAGGCAAGAAGCTTCAAAGGCAGTCTTTCCTTGGCTGAGAAAAACGGCTGTCAAGGCTCCAACCAGGTCTCCTGTCCCTGTTATCCAGTCTAATTCGTCACAGCCATTTCCCAATACAGCAACCTGATTTGCCGAAACGATGAGGTCCTTGGGGCCAGTGACTAAGAAAGACATACCAGGATAAAGCTGACACCAGTCTTTCAAGACTTGAAGCAAATCTTCAGTTTCTTGATCTTTAGCACTCGCATCGACTCCGACTCCGTGGTGTTTTAAGCCAACAAGACTTCGGATTTCCGACATATTTCCTTTAAGGACCGTGGGCTTGTATTCTAAAAGATCTCTGACTAAGGTCTTACGAATGGGAGATGTTGCTATGCCAACAGCATCTACTACCATTGGGAGACAAGCTTGGTCTGCATAAGAAGCTGCCAGACGGATTGCTTTCTCCTTCTCAGCTGACAAATGCCCCAAATTGAGAAAGAGAGCCTGGCTTTGCTTAGTAAAATCAAGAACCTCACGGGGATCATCTGCCATGACAGGTTTAGATCCCAGAGCTAAAATGCCATTGGCCAGCATCTCACAGGAAATCTCATTGGTGATGCAGTGAATTAAGGAGCTAGAGTCTAGAGGAAAGGGATTTGTAAATGCCTGCATCAGTCTATCCTTTCATCAAAGAAATATCCTTGCACCTTTTTAAAGAATTCCTGCTTGATTAAAAATCGAAAGGCGAGAAAAGCTATGGCTGTACCGATCAAGGTCGCTCCGAAAAATCGCGGAGTATAGATAAACCAGCTAAGCTTTGCCGCAGATCCCGTAAAGAGAACCATGACAGGATAGGAAACAATGGATCCGATAATCCCTGTTCCCAAAATCTCTCCTAGGGCAGAATAGTGAAATTTTCGACCGTACTTATAAAAAAGACCTGCGAGAAGGGCTCCAAAAGTAGCTCCTGTTAGGGCCAAGGGCGGAATGCCTTGAGTAGACATACGGATAAAGGCTGTGACTGTAGCCATGACCAAGGCATAAACAGGCCCCATCAAGATTCCCGCAAGAATATTGACTACACTAGACATTGGTGCCATTCCTTCAATTCGGAAGATGGGTGTAAGAACTACGTCAAGGGCAATCATCATGGATAAAATGGTTAATTTGTGAACTTGTAGTTGGTGGTTTCTCATTTTCTATTTCTTCTCTTTTTCTAAGGACTGCAAATCACTCATCCATGTTTGGTGTTGGTAAGCCATCTCCCAGAACTTGGCTTCCATGTGGACACTTCGGTGGAAGGCCTCTAGCATTTTTTGTTTGTCCGTCTCGTCGCTTTCGCGATAGAGCTGATTGACCAGCGCTTCTTCCTCTTTAATCTGCTGTTCTAATTCATCGGTGATATAGGTTTCAATCCACTGTTGATAAAGAGGATTCGGGGATGGTTTGCGATTAAGCTCCTTGCCCAAATCATGGTATAACCAAGGACATGGGAGCAAACTAGCAAAAGCAATGCCCAGGTTTGGCTCTGCAAATTGCCGATAAATATGAGAAATGTAATGATAACAAGTTGGAGCAATCGGTTGCTCATCCATTTCCTGGTCACTGATTCCTAATTCCTTGAAAAATTGTTGGCGGATAAACAACTCACCATCCACTAGACTCTGGGCATTTTGTTTCAAAAGTCTTTTCATCTTCTCGTTTGAAGTCTTATCAGCCAAGAGGTGATAGGCTTCTGAAAAAGACTTCAGATAATAAGCATCCTGAATTAGGTAATAGCGAAAAATCGCAGGTTCTAAATTTCCCTCTTGTAACTGTAAAACAAAGGGATGATGAAAGGATGCCTGCCAAGCTTCCTTGGATAATTCCATCGCAATATCTGTAAATTTCATAATAACTCCTTTATAGAAATAGGCTGGTTTGAAGTAGTAAAAAGAACAGCAGGTAGATTAATTTTGTTTTTTTAGAAATATAAAAAGTCCGATAGCGATTCTCCAACTGTGCATGTTCGTCATATCCGTGCGCAGACAAAGCTCTCAGGTTCTGATGGCGCCACCTAAAGACCGTCATCAGAACCTTACTGTAAATCAGGGGAGACCAAACATGCAATTTTTGACCACGCAATAAGCAAGCTTCCTTGAGGGACTTGATTTCTTGCTGAATGAGGGGAAAGGAATTGAATACCACAATCAAGGCATAGGCCCAAGACCGTGATAACCCCTTTTGAGCCAAGTACAAGAGAAGCTCTTTTAGGGAAATACTAGAAACAAAGACAAGACCGATACAAACTGTCACAAAGGCCCTCGTTCCAAGCATGACTGCCTGCGAAGCATCCCCATGTAACTGAACTGCCCAGTAGTTGGCCAAAGATGGTAAGATGGCGAGTACGAGCATCCAAGCCAACATTTTAAATCGACGGTAATAGAGCATAAAGAGGATGCAAAATGCTACTACTGAAAGATTAAGAGCAATCGAAGGAATGAAAGATGTTTCCAAGGATAAAATTAGAAAGAAGAGACTGAGTATCGGTGTCTGGGTTGCTACTTTGATCATACTACCTCACCTCCCCTAGAGCATCATTGTTCAGAGATGAGAGAGGTTTGCTGATGGTCACTTCTTGAAGATGACTGAGACCCTCTCTCGTCATCTCAATCCAATAATCAACCACAGAGATCAAGGGATCTAAACGATGGCTAATGATCAAAAAACTTCTTCCCTGATTTCTATCCTCCAACATCCACTGACAAAAATAATGGCAGGCTCTATCATCCAAACCAGCAAATGGCTCATCTAGCAAGATCACAGAAGACTTGCTGGTCAAGATGGTCAAAAGCTGAAGAATCTTTTGCTGGCCACCACTTAATTGATAGGGACTCTTATCAAGCGCCTGCTCCAGATCAAAATATCGTAAAGCTTGAAGTATCCGCTGATTTCTTTCAGAGTCTGGACTATCTAATTGCAGTTCTTCTCGCAGACTGACTCGGATAAATTGCTTTTCAGCTTCCTGAACAACACCCGTCAGTTCACGATACAAACTCTTTTTCTTTTTCAGGACCGAACCCTTCCAAGTAATGCGTCCTTTATACTTCTGAAATTGAAGAATAGACCGAAAGAGGGTTGATTTCCCGACACCATTGTCACCCAAGATACAGGAAATCCCTTGGTAGAATGTGAAATCCGCAATTGAAAAGAGGGGACGATTATCCAGCTCACAAGTCATACGGTCCATATGAAACAGTTCTGGGCTAGAAGCAACTTCCTTTGAAGTAACCTCTGTCATCTCAGAGCAAGGGATTTGAAACACCTCCCTTAACTGGCCGTCTCTAAGCTCCACCATATGGTCGATATAGGCTTCATAGTCCGTTAAATCATGGTCACACAGGATGACTGTCTTCCCATTAATGGCCAACTCTTTTAGAATCTCCAATATCTCTATCCTGCTCTTGCGGTCAATGGAAGCGAAGGGCTCATCCAAGAGATAGACCCTAGGATTCATAGCAAAGAGAACAGCCAGCGCAGCCTTTTGCTTTTCCCCACCTGACAAGTGATGGAGGGGACGGTGCAAGATTGCCTCGCAACGACACTGCTGAACCACCTCAGCTATTTTAGCATCAATCTCTTGAAGGGGATGGCCGATATTCTCCAAGGTAAAAATCAGCTCCTCAAACAAGTTCTCCATGGTAAATTGATGATTGGGATTTTGAAAGAGAATGCCAACCGTCTGGACACGTTCGACAATAGAAAGCTGACTGACCTCACTACCATCTATCAGGACTTGGCCACTATAGGGAAGAGAACTAACTTGGGCAATGACTTGAAAGAGACTGGATTTTCCTGAACCACTGCTCCCAACTAACAAGGTAAAAGCTTGCGCATGAAAAGTAAAATCAATCGGTTCCGAAAAGATTGCGGACTGAATCCCCCGTAGTTCCAGCCCCATCTACGCCTTGCCTCCGGTCGCAAACTGATGATAGAGTTTGACAATGGCACGAACCAAGATGGTACAGAAGAAAAAGACGGAAATAAAACGCACCACAAGCAAGGAAAGGACAAAAGGAAGGGAGAAGGCATAGTAACCTAATTTAATGTATTCATAGACAAAGCTAAAAAGCGTAATCCCAATACTATTGGCAGTTAGAGAGAGCCAACTTTCATAGCGATTCTTGGTTACGAGAAAACCAAATTCACTTCCCAAGCCTTGAACCAAGCCAGACAAAAGGGCGCCTAGGCCGAATTGGCTACCATAAAGGACTTCAGCAAGCGCAGCGAGCACTTCTCCAATCGTCGCGCTTCCGACTCTTGGAACAAAGATAGCCGCAATGGGCGCAGCCATACACCAGAGACCAAAGAGGATTTCATTGGCAAAGGCCTGCAAACCAAGAGGGGCCAAGATTAGGGTGAGGATATCAAACAGATAGCCTGAACCCACAAAAACGCCACCAAAAAAGATAGACAAGAAAGCAAGTAAGATAACATCTTTTAACTGCCATTTTTTCAACATAAAAAACTCCTTTTTTAAAGAAAAGTGGGGCATTCAAGGTGAGCTACCAAAAGGCTTGCTGTCAAGCCTATCCTCTTTTGATAAACAAAAAAACTCCAATTACAAACGAGAATTAGAGTTTACCTTACAAGATTAGACAGTTCTTTTCGACATACGAAAAAAACCTTTTCACATTTCCCTTCGCCAGTATTAACTGTATCAGGTTCAATGGGTATTATCTCAGCCTAAAGCACCCCAAATGTCTTTATTATTTAATTACTGGACCAGTATAACAGAATTTGAAAGCCCTAGCAAGATATTTGATTGGAAAATATATTTATATAGTTTCTGATAACGATTTATTCTTTCTATACACGAAGAAAAACCTCCACATAAGGTGGAGGCTGTCTTCTTTATCAATACAATTTTAATTCACGAGGGTCGACTGGGAAGGTTGGGTTGTATGGGTTGTGACGGAGTTTGAAGTGTTTGACATCCTCAATAGTCTGAGTTCCAGATAATTGCATGACTGTCTTCAATTCTGCATTCAAGTGCTCAAAGACTTGACGCACACCAACACTACCACCAAGAGCCAAACCATAGATCACAGGGCGGCCAATAGCTACCAAGTCTGCTCCTGAAGCCAAAGCTTTAAAGACGTGCTGACCACGACGAACACCAGAGTCAAAGACAATTGGCACACGTTTATCAACTGCTTCTGCTACTTCTTGAAGTGAGTCAAAGGCCGCTGGCCCACCGTCGATTTGGCGGCCACCGTGGTTGGTTACCCAGATACCAGAAGCACCTGCGGCAAGCGAACGTTCAACGTCTTCACGGCATTGTGGCCCCTTGACATAAACAGGAAGACCTGAGTATTCAGCGATAAATTCGACATCGCGTGGAGACAAGCGTTGTTTAGCTGATTTGTAAACAAAGTCCATTGATTTTCCAGCACCTTCTGGCAGGTATTCCTCAACAATCGGCATGCCAACTGGGAAGACAAAACCATTGCGCTTGTCGACCTCACGATTGCCCCCTACAGTTGCATCCGCCGTCAAGACAATCGCTTTGTAGCCTTCAGCCTTCACACGGTCCATGATATGGCGGTTAATGCCATCATCCTTACTAAAGTAAAATTGGAACCAATGAGGTGTTCCTTGAAGAGCTTCCGTAATTTCTGGAAGGTCAACGGTAGAGTAAGAGCTGGTTGTATAAAGAGAACCAAATTCATGCACACCACGCGCAGTAGCTACTTCCCCCTGCTCATTTGCCAATTTATGAGCCGCAACAGGCGCCATAATAATTGGTGAAGATAATTTTTCACCTGCAAATTCAATCTCTGTACTTGGATTTTCAACATTGCAAAGCGTATGTGGAACGATGAGTTTGTGGTTAAAGGCACGGATGTTCTCGCGTAAAGTGAAAGTATCCTCTGCTCCACTAGCGATATAACCAAAGGCAGCTTTAGGAATGACTTGTTGCGCCATTGGCTCCAAATCATAAGTGTTAATAAAATCTACAGGTCCTTCTGCATTGCTTGTTTTATATGACATAAAGTGTCCTCCTTGTTAAGTAAGCGTTTACTTTTTCTTGCATAAACTATCTTACCTCTTTTTCAGAATCCTTTCAAAAAATTTGTCTGGAAATTTCAAATCACAGACATGATAAATATTTTCTATCATTGTGATAAAAAATTCATATTATCCAAACATGCCCTTTAGTGCTACAATAGCTATATCATTCCTAGATGGGAGGTTCTATTTTGGATTGGTCTATTGTTGAACAATATTTACCACTCTATCAAAAGGCATTCTTTCTGACCCTACACATCGCAGTTTGGGGAATTTTGGGTTCTTTTCTTGTTGGCCTAATCGTTAGTGTCATTCGTCATTATCGCGTTCCTATCTTTTCACAGTTAGCAACAGCCTACATCGAATTGTCACGAAACACGCCCCTTTTGATTCAGCTCTTCTTTCTCTATTTCGGGCTTCCCCGAATAGGGATTGTTCTTTCTTCAGAAGTCTGTGCAACTCTTGGCCTCATCTTTTTAGGAGGCTCCTATATGGCGGAATCCTTCAGAAGCGGACTGGAAGCAGTTAGTCAAACCCAGCACGAGATTGGTCTAGCCATCGGTCTAACGCCTGTACAGGTCTTTCGCTATGTGGTTCTTCCGCAAGCGACTGCGGTAGCGCTACCGTCCTTTAGTGCCAATGTCATTTTTCTCATCAAAGAAACCTCTGTTTTCTCTGCAGTAGCCTTAGCCGATCTCATGTACGTCGCCAAGGACTTGATTGGACTCTATTATGAGACAGACATTGCACTGGCCATGTTGGTAGTTGCTTACCTGATCATGCTTCTACCCATCTCTCTAGTCTTTAGCTGGATAGAAAGGAGGCTTCGCCATGCAGGATTCGGGAATGCAAGTACTCTTTCAGGGAAATAATCTCTTGCGAATCTTACAGGGATTGGGAGTCACGATTGGGATTTCCATCCTCTCTGTCTTCTTATCCATGATTTTCGGAACAGTTATGGGAATCATCATGACCACCCATTCTAGAGTTATTCGTTTTTTAACACGCTTTTATCTGGAATTTATCCGTATCATGCCCCAGCTGGTACTACTCTTCATCGTTTATTTCGGCTTAGCTCGAAACTTTAATATCAATATATCGGGAGAGACTTCTGCAATTATCGTTTTTACACTCTGGGGAACAGCTGAGATGGGGGACTTGGTACGTGGAGCCATCACTTCCCTTCCCAAACATCAGTTTGAAAGCGGACAGGCGCTTGGCTTAACAAATTTCCAACTTTACTACCACATCATCATCCCTCAGGTCTTGACAAGATTGCTTCCGCAAGCCATCAACCTTGTCACTCGGATGATCAAAACCACTTCCTTAGTCGTGTTGATTGGGGTCGTTGAAGTCACAAAAGTGGGACAGCAGATCATTGATAGCAATCGCTTGACCATCCCAACTGCTTCCTTTTGGATCTACGGAACCATTCTGGTCTTGTATTTCGTAGTTTGCTTCCCCATTTCCAAACTGTCTACTCACTTAGAAAAACACTGGAGGAACTAAATGTCTGATACTATATTAGAAATCAAGGATCTGAAAAAATCCTTCGGAGATAATCCCATCCTCCAAGGGCTTTCACTTGATATCAAAAAGGGGGAAGTTGTCGTCATTCTAGGACCATCTGGTTGTGGAAAAAGTACTCTGCTCCGCTGTCTCAATGGCTTAGAAACCATTCAAGGTGGAGATATTCTTCTTGATGGCCAGTCCATTATTGGAAACCAGAAAGACTTTCACTTAGTTCGCCAAAAGATTGGGATGGTCTTTCAAAGTTATGAACTCTTTCCCCATCTAGATGTTCTGCAAAACCTCATCCTAGGTCCTATCAAGGCTCAGGGAAGGAACAAGAAAGAAGTAACGGAGGAAGCTTTACAACTACTGGAACGTGTGGGTTTGCTCGATAAAAAAGACAGTTTTGCTCGCCAATTATCTGGTGGACAGAAACAACGAGTGGCGATTGTCCGTGCTCTGCTCATGCATCCAGAAATTATCCTCTTTGACGAAGTAACCGCTTCGCTAGATCCTGAAATGGTACGTGAGGTTCTGGAACTTATCAATGACTTGGCTCAAGAAGGGCGTACCATGATACTGGTAACTCATGAGATGCAGTTTGCCCAAGCCATTGCGGACCGCATTATCTTTCTAGACCAAGGGAAGATTGCCGAAGAAGGAACGGCTCAGGAATTCTTCACCAACCCACAAACCAAACGAGCACAGGAATTTTTAAACGTCTTTGACTTTAGCCAGTTTGGCTCATATCTATAAAGGAGATTTATATGAAACTACTCAAACCAATTCTAACTGTTTTTGCTCTAGCATTTGCGCTTATCTTTGTCACAGCTTGTAGCTCAGGTGGAAGCTCTGATGCTTCATCAGGAAAAGCAACTGCCAAGGCCCGCACTATCGACGAAATCAAAAAAAGCGGTGAGCTTCGAATCGCAGTATTTGGAGACAAAAAACCATTTGGTTATGTTGACAACGACGGTTCCTACCAAGGCTACGATATCGAATTGGGGAACCAATTAGCTCAAGACTTGGGAGTAAAGGCTAAATACGTCTCTGTTGATGCTGCAAACCGGGCTGAATACTTGATTTCAAACAAGGTTGATATCACCCTTGCCAACTTCACAGTTACCGACGAACGTAAGAAACAAGTTGATTTTGCCCTTCCTTACATGAAAGTTTCTCTCGGTGTTGTGTCACCAAAAGATAAAGTCATCAAAGACGTTAAAGAATTAGAAGGCAAAATCTTGATTGTTACAAAGGGAACGACTGCTGAAACTTATTTTGAAAAAAATCACCCAGAAGTAAAACTCCAAAAATATGACCAATATAGCGATGCCTACCAAGCCCTTCTTGACGGACGTGGTGATGCCTTCTCCACTGACAATACAGAAGTTCTAGCTTGGGCTCTCGAAAATAAAGGATTTGAAGTAGGAATTACTTCCCTCGGTGACCCAGACACCATTGCGCCAGCAGTTCAAAAGGGTAATCAAGAACTTCTTGACTACATCAACCAAGAAATCGAAAAACTTGGTAAAGAAAACTTCTTCCACAAAGCTTATGAAAAAACACTTCACCCAACCTATGGTGACGCTGCTAAGGCAGATGATCTAGTTGTTGAAGGTGGAAAAGTTGACTAATATTTTCCGAAAATAAAAAGAAATCAGGTAATCCTAGAAATTACCTGATTTTTTCTATATCTTAAACATTCTGCCAATTTTCTTGATCTTCTTTGAAGCGTTTTAAGAGATCCAATCCCTCTGGTGTGATGTAGCCTTCTTCCTGAGCTAGGTGGATGAGCTCGCTGTAGTTTGAGAGAGTCACCAGTTTCACGCCTGCGTTTGCAAAGTTCTTATCTGCTTTTGCTAGTTGATAGCTAAAAATGGCTACTACACCGAGAACATCTGCTCCTTCACGCTTGGCAGCCACTACCGCTTCGAGAACTGAGCCACCAGTTGAGATCAGGTCTTCCACGATCACCATTTTTTGCCCCTGGGTTACACGGCCTTCGATTTGGTTTCCGGCCCCATGATCTTTTGGTTTGCTACGGATATAAGCAAATGGTAGATTCATCTTGTCCGCGATGATAGCTCCATGTGGAATCCCTGCTGTCGCTGTACCAGCAATGACTTCTACCTCTGGAAAGACTGCTTTAATAGCTTCTACAAAACCATTTTCAATCAAAGTACGGGTTTCTGGATAAGCTAGCGTTACACGGTTATCCGTATAGATAGGTGACTTGATCCCAGATGCCCAAGTGAAAGGCTCTTCTGGTTTGAGATAAACCGCTTGAATTTTCAATAGATGGCTAGCAATGTCTCTAGCAAGTGTCATGGTATACTCCTTCTTATCCTTAAATCTATAATCAAATACGCTTTAGACCCAATCGCGTGTCCATTCTTCCTTGATAGCATGGTAGGCTGCTACAGGATCTTCTGCCTGTGTGATAGGACGGCCTACTACAATGTAATCACTACCGATTTGATAGGCCTGACCAGGGGTCACTACACGTTTTTGATCCGCTGCTTCAGCACCTGCTGGTCGAATACCTGGTGTCAAGCAGATAAAATCTTCGTTTGTCGCCTCCTTGATGAGTTGGGCTTCTTGGGCTGAGCAAACCACTCCATCCAATCCAGCTTCAGCTGTTTTCTTAGCATAGTGAATGACCGACTCCTGCAGACTAGTTTGGATATTTTGACAGCCTTGCATCTGTTCCTCGGATGTTGAGGTCAATTGGGTCACCGCGATAAGAATCCCTTGATCACCAAGGCCTTCACGCGCAGCCTGCATCATTTCAAGCCCACCTGCAGCCTGAACATTGGTCATATCGACACCCAGACTTGACAAGATTTTCATGGTTGACTTGACTGTATTTGGAATATCATGCAACTTGAGATCCAAAAAAACACTATGTCCCAATGATTTCAAATAACGAACAACCTCTGGACCTACTGCATAATAGATTTCCATTCCCACCTTGACATAGAGTTTTTCCTCTGCTGGAAAAAGGGCTAAAAATTCTTTGGCTTCCTCGAAACTTGGAAAATCCAGAGCAATGACCGGGCGACTCTCACGCATTCTTTTCTCCTATTCTTTGTTAACAGTCCATTGCTCAAAAAAAGGAACCTGCTAGCAGCTAGGTTCCACGAAAAACGGGTAGTTTCCTCCCTTTCACTGTCTAACCTTAGCTGCCTCTCTGGACTGCTTTAAAAGTTTTCTACTATTCTATTATTTATAACGACACTTGTCAAGTAAAAACTGAAGATTCTTATTCTTGTTTCTTTTCTTCAGCTTTTTTTTCTTCCTGTTTTTTCTTCTCCGCTTCCTTAGCCTCTTGTTTGGCCTTTTCCTCAGCTTCTTCTAAGCGTTTATCAGCCAGGCTAGTGCTATAAATTCCTGCCTCCATATCAATAAAGCTCGGTTCTGCTAACTGTGGCTTGATTTTGCTGTAATAAGGCAATTTTTTACTTAACTCTGACAAGGGAACCAATATTTCATCTGTATCCTGCATAGTAATTTTTAGAAGATCGGCAGTTGCCTTACTTGGGGCTAGTTCGATCTTCTGGATTTGACTCTTTATGTCCTCACTGATGCTAGAAAGACCCACAATCAGGTCCTCCACCTGCTGTTCATCGTTAAAGGTAACTGTTAGGTAGGTCTCAGGCAGGTTCAAAAGGTTGACAGGGCTTGAGTCAATTGTTCCACTAGATAGGATTGGATAGTGGTCTTCACCTGTCACATAGTAGCCAACAATCTCAAACTCTTTAACTTCAATCGTAAAGTTTGTCGGAAATTTGTAGTCAATCTTTGCTGACTCTATCCAGTGATTCGACTTGATCTGCTCAGCGTGCTTCTCCTTGTTCAACAACAAAGACAAGGTATAGTCACTATCCTGAATGCCAGAAACTTGTTTAATGTCATCCGCTTGAGTCTGGACATTTCCCTTAACCTCGATATGCTTGATAGTCGAAAGAGGAGTCAAGAGATAGATAGAAAGGAGGAGAACCAAAACACTCGGTACCAAGATACTCACTGCCCGCCAAATATGAACGGGAGCAATTCTCGGCTTGGCAGGTTTTTCTGGTTTTTCTTTTTTCTTCTTCTCTTTTTCTTCTTTGACTTTCAGGTCATCCTTTTGAGATTTTTCTTCTTTTTCGGATGGTTCCTTGCTTGTACTTGAGGCTTCCTCGTCTGACTCACTCGATGATTTCTTGGATTCCTCCAGTAGTTTCGAGCTAGCTTCCTTTCGAGCTTGTTTTTCCTTTTCCTTCTCTTCAGCTAGAGCAGCTTCCTCCTCAGCCTTCTTTTTCAGATATTCTTGGTTCCGTTTCTGCCATTCAGACAATTCTATCTTCTGGTTTGATTCTTTTTTCTTATCCTTTGACATTGGTTTTCCTTATGATAGGTCTTTTCTTAGTAGGGCATAAAAATCATCAAGAGATTTCAATTCAGTTGAAGCCCTCATACTAGCTTGGTACTGATCCTTATGACTAAGCAAGTGACTGAGTTTCTCCTCCAAGCTTTCCAAGGTCAATTCTGTCTCTTGGAGTTCTGCTGCATAACCCTTTTTAACAAAATAGGCAGCATTTTCAATCTGGTCTCCTCGACTTGCTTCACGACCCAATGGTACGATGAGATGGAGTTTCGCCATGGCCAAGAGCTCAAAAATCGTATTGGCACCGCCACGCGTCACCACCACATCTGCCATCTCCATCAAGGGTTGATAGAGATCCGTCACATAGTCAACTCGAAAGAGATTTTGACTCAACTCATTGAGGCTTGAATCTCCAGTGAGATTGATAATATTGTAGCTCTCTGTCAGTTCTTTTTTATGATCTGTCACTAATTGGTTAAAGACACGGGCTCCTGCAGAACCACCGACAAATAATACAGTTGACAATTTAGGATTAAAGTGGGTTTGGACATCAACCAACTCGTCTGGTTCTGAAGTTTTTTGGTCTGAAACCTTGGTTACTGCTCCCACATGTTCGACTTTTGCAAGACTAGCAGGCTGCTCAAAGGTTGAGTACATCTTAGTCGCAAACTTATAAGCGATTTTATTAGCTAAACCCATAGATAGGTCTGACTCATGGATAAAGACTGGTACTCTGGAAACACGCGCTGCGATAACTGGCGGTACAGAGACAAATCCTCCCTTAGAAAAAAGAGCCTGTGGACGCAGTCGTAACATGATAAAGAGAGATTGGACAATTCCCCAACCAACTTTAAACACGTCCAGCATATTTTGCCAAGAGAAATAGCGACGCAACTTCCCAGTCGCAATGGAGTGGAAGGTCACATTCAAGCCTGACTTGAGGATTTCTTGGTGTTCGATTCCGTGTCTATCACCAATGTAGTGAACTTCCCAGCCGTCTTCGATGAACTTGGGCATTAACAAAAGATTGAGGGTGACATGTCCAACCGTCCCCCCACCTGTAAAGACAATTTTTTTCATATTATTCCTTTAACTCCGCTACTGTGTCGATAAAGAGGTCGCCACGTACTTCAAAGTTAGCATACATATCCCAGCTAGCATTGGCAGGACTGAGGAGAACCACATCTCCTTGAGTCGCTAGCTCATAAGCTTTGCGGGTCGCATCTGCAATATCGGTCGCATCCACATAAGCCACACCAGCCTTATCCGCTGCACGTTTGACACGTTCTGCAGACTGACCAAGGATGACCATTTTCTTGAGTCCAGTGATATCTGGCACCAGCTCGTCAAACTCATTGCCGCGATCCAAACCACCTGCAATCAAAATGACCTTGCTGTTGTCAAATCCTGACAAGGCTTTTTGAGTAGCCAAGATATTGGTTGACTTGCTATCGTTATAGAATTTGACCCCTTTGATTTCATCCACAAACTGGAGACGGTGTTTGACACCACCAAAGGCTGAAAGAGTTTCCTTGATGATTTGGTTATCTACACCACGTAGCTTGTCTACTGCAATGGTCGCAAGGGCATTTTCTACATTGTGGCTACCTGGAACACCGATTTCACTCGCTGCCATGACCACTTCCCCACGGAAGTAGAGCAGACCGTTCTCTAGATAAGCTCCATCAACCTTTTCAAGTGTTGAAAATGGAACAACAGTGGCTTGTGTTTTAGTAGCCAATTCTTTTGCCAAGTCTTGGTTAAAGTTCAAGACAAGGAAATCAGCTGCTGTCATCTTGTTCTGGATATTCCACTTGGCTGCCACGTATTCCTCAAAAGAACCATGGTAGTCGATATGAGTGGGCATAAGGTTTGTAATGACCGCAATCTCAGGATGGAATTCTTGGACACCCATCAGTTGGAAAGAAGAAAGTTCCATGACAAGCGTGTCCTTGGCTGTCGCAGTTTGAGCCACTTGACTGGCTGGATAGCCGATATTCCCAGATAGGAGACCATGTTGACCGGCAGCAGTTAAAACTTCCCCAATCATAGTCGTTGTGGTTGTTTTCCCATTTGAACCAGTGATGCCGATAATTGGCGCTTCCGAAATCAAGTAAGCCAACTCCACCTCAGTCAAGATTGGAATTCCCTTTGCCAAAGCTTTTTCAATCATGGGATTGCTATACGGGATACCTGGATTTTTCACCATCAGAGCAAAATCTTCATCCAAGAGCTCCAAAGGATGCCCACCAGTGATAACCTTGATCCCTTCTTCCAGTAGACTTTGAGCAGCAGGATTGTCCTCAAAAGGCTTGCCGTCATTTACTGTCACAATAGCTCCCAGCTTGTCCAACAAACGGGCCGCAGACTCACCAGACTTGGCCAAACCTAAAACAAGGACTTTCTTATTTTTAAACTGATCGATTACTTTCATGTCTCAAACTCCATTTCTACTCCTACTATTTTACCATTTTTATGGAAATAAAAAAGCCACAAAGTGTATTTGTGACTCTTTCTTCTAACTTAATGTTCTCTTATCATCGATGAGAGAAATCGGTAACTCGAATCGCTTAATTCGCTTGCTCCCCAATCAGAGGATTGTGGGTCGCAATAATAATCGTTCGATTCGGATTTTTTAGAGATTCTAATATAGAAAGTAGCTCCTCAGAATTTTTGGGGTCTAGTGAAGCGGTTGGTTCATCTGCGAGAATCAAAACTAACCTGCACTCCAAAAGTTCGACAGAGAAATGTCTAACTCTTAGAGTGCAGTTCAACTCTCAGTACTTTATATCCTCACCTGTCTTTCTTCTGACCGCTGGCCTGTGACAAACATGGTAAAGGTTGCTTTGCAGACATTTCTGCCCTCTTGATTGGTGATATCGACATCTACGACACAGGTTGTGCGTCCATGATGGACACATTCTCCTTTAATAGTCAATACATCGTCGAGTTTTCCTGCCTTGAGGTAGTTGATAGAGGACTGAAGCGTCACTCCATCTAGCCCTAGTGAAATGACCACCAAACCACTAATCTGGTCACAGAGGGTAAAGAGATAGCCACCATGGGCATTGCCATAGTAGTTGAGCGACGAGTCCACTACTTTGGTCGTCACCACAACGTGACCATCTCTCATTTGTTCAATTTCGTAATTTTCAAAGGCAGATATAGCGTCAAAATGAAAATCTTTCATCGTTTCCTCCTGATAGTTCAAACGACCCTATGATACTACTTTTTATAGGAGTGTGCAAGGAGAAAGCTCCTAGTCTGGTAAAATTCCAACCTGCTCAACAAAGCGCATAAAGGCTACCTGTCCCTGCTCCGTTTGCTTGTAAACCCCTGCGTCCTCCAAAACGCGCGCAAAGATAGCACCCACAGAGTCCTTAACGATTTCAAGGGCTTTTTCTTTATCTGTTAGGTTTGGATGTTGGGCTTTGAGTTGGTCGGCCCACTCCTGATGATAAGAGGCAACTGCTTCATCATCTCCTACAAGATAGCTGGCAACTTGCTCCACTTCTGCTTTCAAACGAGGTGGTAAGATTGCCAAGCCCATCACCTCTATCAAGCCGATATTTTCCTTCTTGATATGTTGGACATCCTTGTGGGGATGATAGATGCCGTCAGGATGCTCTGGCGATGTCTGATTGTCCCGCAAGACCAAGTCCAACTCAAACTGACCGTCGCGTTTACGAGCAATCGGTGTGATGGTGTGATGCGGTGTCCCGTCTGTCTCTGCCAAAATCTGTACTGCAGGATCTGAATACTGGCGCCATTCCTGTAAAATCTTGTCAGCCAAGTTGATCAAATCCTCTTTGGAATCCGAAGTCAAACGTAGCACTGACATAGGCCACTTGACAATCCCAGCCTTGACCTGCTCAAATCCAGCAAAGCAGAAAACCTTTTGCAAAGGAGCCATTTCCATAGGAAATACGTGACGGCCCCCCTGATAGTGGTCATGGGTCAGGATAGAACCACCCACTATCGGCAGATCCGCATTTGAGCCTGCAAAGTAATCAGGAAACTGCTCTACGATAGCCAACAAACGCTCAAAGCTCTGCCGACTAATGGCCATGGGACGATGCTGTCCATCTAAGAAAATACAGTGCTCATTAAAGTAAGCATAGGGCGAATACTGGAAGCCCCATTCCTGACCCGCCATTTCAAAACGAATAATACGGTGGTTGCTACGAGCTGGATGGTTAACTCGACCATGGTAGCCTTCGTTCTCTATACAAAGCTGACACTGGGGATAATTGCTAGCTTGCACCAACTTGGCCGCAGCAATCTCCTTTGGATCCTTTTCAGGCTTAGAAAGGTTGATGGTGATCTCAAGTTCTCCGTAGTCAGATGGTACACGATAAGCAATATTTTTAGCAATGGCCTTGAGTTTGATGTAGTCATTTTTCTGACTGAGCTGGTAAAAATCCCCTATCGCCTGCTCAGGAGAGTGGGCATAGGTTGTCCAAAAGTCACGATTAACCTGACTCGGACAAGGAGTCACCAAGTTCATCAGTTCAGCACCAAGGATTTCACGCGCAGTCTGACTATCCTCAATCGTCTCTAATCGAACCGCTTCCTCGACTAGCTGGTCCTTGAGGTCAATCAAATCATCTAGATCCGTCTCAATTTCCAAAACTCCTTCGCCCACTCGAACCAAAACACGATTGGTCAGGTAGATTCGATCCATTTCCTCAAATGAACTTTCAGCAATAACATGTGTTACAAATTTATCTACTAAGGTCACTATAGAGCCTCCTTTTGACTAGTCAAGGATGCGAGTGCCACCTGCAACTTCAGCAATATAGAAGCTTGGAGCATATCCAACTACTTCCTCATAGTGCTTGCCAACAGCTGCCTTAAAGGCCTCAACAGAGTCTTTTTGCACCAAGGCAATGGCACAGCCACCAAAACCTGCCCCTGTCATACGAGCACCCAGAACACCTTTTTGATCCCAAGCTGTGTGAACGAGGGTATCCAATTCCAAGCCAGTTACTTCATAATCATGCTCCAGAGAAACGTGAGAAGCATTCATCAAGCGACCAAATGTTTCCAAATCACCTGCTTGAAGAGCTGCTTGAGCTTTAAGGGTACGTTGGTTTTCAAGCACAGCATGACGAGCACGTTTCAAACGATTTTCGTCTTTGATCAGGTAGCTGTATTGGTCAAATGCCCATTCATCCAATTCACCCAAGGTCTGAATATCCAAGGCAGCTTGCAATTCTTCCACTGCTTTTTCACACTCAGCACGGCGCTCATTGTATTTAGAATCTGCCAATTCACGACGTTTGTTGGTGTTCATGATGACCACAACATTGTCTTTCAAATCAAGTGGCACCAAGTCATACTCCAAGGTATTGGTATCTAGGTAAATGGCACGTTGGTCAGCCCCCATACCGATAGCAAACTGGTCCATGATACCAGAGTTGACTCCGATAAAGTTATTTTCTGTTTGTTTTCCGATTTTAACCAAATCCAAACGGTCTAGTTTTAGGTCAAAGAGATGCTCTGCCACGACCCCTGTCAAGAGTTCCAAGGATGCTGATGAAGACAAGCCAGAACCATTTGGGATATTCCCATAAACATAAAAATCAAACCCTTTGTCAATCACGTGCCCAGCTTCTTGCAAGAAATGAAGAACCCCTTTTGGATAGTTGGTCCAGCTGTGCTCTTTTTCAAACTTGAGGTCAGCAAGAGACACTTCGATGATACCCTTGTCCTCAAAGTTGGCTGAGTAGAAACGCAAAACTTGGTCATCACGCTTGCGTGCTGCCCCGTATGTCCCCAAGGAAATAGCAGCCGGAAAAACGTGTCCACCGTTATAGTCTGTGTGTTCACCAATCAAGTTGATACGGCCTGGTGAAAAGAAAGTTTGGTCTGCTTCTTGACCAAAAACGGCAAGAAAGTCTTTGCGAAGCGCTTCAGCAGTAAGATGTTGTGTCATATGAATTCTCCTTTGACTGTCCGTTAAGTCACCTTAACGTGTAATCGTTTTCTTCTATTGTACCCAAGGGATTTGCCAAGGTCAATCCTTTTTACTAAACTTTTACTAAACTATCAGTAAAAAGCAGAAAAATATGATATACTAACCTAAAAGAAGGAGGATTTATGGCTACCTTAAAAGACATTGCACAGCTAGCCTCTGTCTCTATCGCGACCGTATCTCGTGTCCTCAATCGCGACCAGAGCCTATCTGTCACAGAAGAAACCCGACACCGCATTTTAACCGTCGCTGAAGAGCTGGGCTACACCAAACACCTCAAGACAGGCGAATCCCACAAACCCAAGCAGAAGATTGCCATTATCCAATGGGTCAGCGAACAAGGGGAGTTGGACGACCTCTACTACTATCAGATTCGTCTCGGTATTGAAAAAAGAGCCCAAGAGTTGGACTATGATATCTTGCGCTATTTTAATGACCATCCTTTTACACTGAGCGAGGAAGTGATTGGCATTCTCTGCATTGGAAAGTTCAGCCGAGCTCAGATTTCTGCCTTTGAAGAATACCAAAAACCCCTAGTCTTTTTAGACAGCGATACTCTTTCATTGGGACATACCTGTATTATCACTGACTTTTACACTGCTGTAAAACAAGTTGTAGACCATTTCCTCAGCCAAGGTATGAACCGTATTGGAATTCTCACAGGCCTTGAGGAAACAACCGACCAGGAAGAAATTATCCAGGATAAGCGACTAGAAAATTTCAAAGACATTACCCAAGCAAAAGGTATCTACCATGAAGAACTGATCTTTCAGGGGATCTTTACTGCCCAGTCTGGCTATGACCTGATGAAGGAGGCCATTCACAAGTTGGGTGATAAACTCCCACCAGCCTTTTTCGCCGCCAGCGATAGTTTAGCCATCGGTGCCCTTCGTGCCCTTCAAGAAGCTGGAATTAGCCTACCAGACCGCGTCAGCCTCATTTCTTTTAACGACACTAGCCTGACCAAGCAAGTCTACCCTCCCCTCTCTAGTATCACGGTCTATACTGAGGAAATGGGCCGAGCAGGTATGGATATTCTTAACAAGGAAGTTCTCCATGGTCGGAAAATTCCTAGCCTGACTATGCTGGGAACCAGACTGACTTTGAGAGAAAGTACGTTGCCATAACTCAACAAATATACCAACGCAAAAAATCCTAATAGAGATTCTCAAATCTCCATTAGGATTTTCTTTTTTATTCCATCACAATCATAGACTTAATGGTTTTGCGTTCGTCCATATCTTTATATGCCTGATCAATCTCTTCTAATCTATAACTTGAAGTAAAGACGCGACCTGGATTGATATCGCCATCAAGAACCGCTTTTAACAAAACTTGTTTGTCATAAGTGGTAACTGAGGCTGCTCCACCTGCCACTGAAATATTTTGGGCAAAGGTTGAACCAAGGGCACGGTTATTATAATGAGGAACACCAACGAAGCCTAAACGTCCACCATTGTGAAGCACCCCAAGGGCTTGATCTACGGCTGCTTCAGTCCCAACACATTCAAGGGCTGCATCTGCTCCACCACCAAGGATTTCACGGACTTTGGCAATTCCCTCTTCGCCACGTTCAGCCACAACAGCTGTCGCACCTGATTCCAAGGCCATCTTTTGGCGGTCTTCATGACGGCTCATAAGGATAATTTGTGATGCACCACGCATTTTAGCGGCGATAACAGCGCATTGCCCAACAGCCCCGTCACCGATAACGACAACCTTGTCCCCTTTTTGAACATTAGCAACACGCGCAGCATGATAGCCAGTCGGCATGACATCAGCCAGTGTCAAGAGGGATTTGAGCATGCCTTCTGTATAATCAGAGGGCTGACCCGGAATTTTGACAAGAGCCCAGTTGGCATATTCGAAGCGAATGTACTCCGCTTGCACCCCATTAGACCAATTGGTGCCAATATGGCGGTCACAAGTCCCATCAAAACCAGCACGACAGGCATCACACTCCCCACAGCCATGGGTGAAAGGTGCAATGACAAAATCACCAGGTTTAACAGTCGTCACTGCATCACCAATTGCCTCAACGATACCAATAGCTTCGTGCCCGCTATTCTGATGGCCCGTTTCAATATCTGGATTGCGATAGCTCCACAGATCAGAGCCACAAACACAGGTCCGAACGATCCGAATAATGGCATCATCTGCCTCAATGATTTGCGGATGCTCCACTTCAATAAGACCAACCTGACCAGCTTTTGTATAAACTGTTTTCTTCATAGAACCACTCCTTTTCTATTGGTTTCTTACTTTCATTATACACTTTTTGTCAAGCTTTCGCTCGTATCAATCATTATTAACGGCGATAAGGCACTAGTTTAGTCCAATATAGTCTTTTCTTCTTGAGATTTAAGTTTTATAAGGAGAGATTTTTCGATTACGTTTTTAATAGTTTCCAGCCAATAGAAAAGGTGAATAAAGAAATATTCCTTTATCCACCTTTTTGGGATTTAATTGTTATTCGCTACGAAGCGATTCGACTGGGTCTTTCTTAGCAGCGATGCGTGAAGGGATTAGACCGGCTAACATGGTAAGGACAATCGAAATACCGATAAGGATTAGAGCTACTTCTATTGGTAATTGCGTTACATTTCCCACATTTGTCATTTTCGCAACAATCGCATTGATTGGGAATGTCGCAAGAAAGGTAATCGTGATACCGAGCACCCCAGAGATCAATCCTTCAATGGCTGTTTCAGCAGTGAAGATACGACGAATATCTTTCTTCGAAGCCCCCATTGCACGTAGGATTCCGATTTCTTTTGTACGTTCGAGAACTGAAATGTACGTGATAATCGAAATCATTATAGAAGATACAATGAGTGAGATGGCCACAAAGCCAACGAGTACTGTTGTCACTACGCCAACCAATGTCGTAATTGAAGACATGATAGATTGGATATCATCTGAATAAGCGAGTACTTTATCGTCTTCTCCAGCTTCTTTTTTCGCTGTGTTATAGGCGTTTATGAACTCTTTTAAGTCTTGTTTTTGTTGGAACGAAGAGGTGTAGAGCTCAATGGCAGCTGGTTTGGATTTGTTGATGACGCCCATTTTTGCGAGGTTTTCCTCGTAAGTTGAAGCCGAATTGTCGTTATATTGTTGGACATACTGCGCCTGTTCTTCAGGCGTCATTTTAGCCAACTGAATTTTTTCTTCTTCGGTTAAATTCTCCGAACTGAATGGTTTAGGATCTTTGGCAAAGTCTTTACCCGTAAATACATTTAGATTTTGATTGGCTTCCTGTTCCTTAACGATATCACTATTTTGAATGTATTCGGAAGTGTAATCAATAAGGGCGCTTGTGTAGGCGATTCCTCCTGAAGGAGTATTCACGCCTGAACTTGTGCCGTCTTTTTGGCGAAGGACACCCACAATTTTAAGTTGGAGCCCATTCTCGATTTGAGTTTTCATATAAGAAGCATTATCAATCTTATTGAGCCATAAGTTATTTTCTTTCACAAAACGGTTTGTATTGACAACTGCTTTGAAAGTTTTTCCGATAAAATCACTATATTGATACGTTTGAGAAGAGAGTTCGTCGAGCTTCTTCGTATCGTTCAATTCACTGGGATCTTTGAAACGCAAACTATAGAGCAACAAATCGCTAATTTGATTGTTTTCATCTACGATAAGGACGAGCTCGTCCTTATCTTGTGGGAAGCGTCCTTCCAACACGTCGTACTTGCTTTCTAGCATTGAAGAATCACTAGAAAGTTCACTCCAGTAGTTGAGGTTTTGTAAGTATCCCTTCATCGTTTGATTTGCTGTTTCTATTTCATCAGCTAAGGTTGAAGGCAGAATACTTTTGGGTCCGTTGGAAGTATCACTTGCATAGATAAACGGTTGTAAATTGTATCGATAACGAATGTCTTTTGTGAGAGATTCGACCTTCGAAGCGTGTTCCTCCAAGTAAGTCTTGAAGGAAGCTAGGTCGTTCTTTCCGATTTGTTTTTTCAATAAATTCGTTAAAACCGTATTGATACCGAGCTCATGATTATCCTTGTAAGGCTTCTCGCTCAAATCTGGAGAGGTCGCCAACAAGTTGCTCTGGTTCTGCTCGCTAATCGTCAGTGGAAGAGAGACGAGGGTATCTTCCTGCACCTTTTTAACGTAGTCACTCACACCATTGGAAAGGGCTAAGATAAGAGCAATCCCGATAATCCCGATGGAACCCGCAAAAGCTGTTAGTAAGGTACGACCTTTCTTTGTCAATAGGTTATTAAAGGAAAGTACAAGGGCGGTTATAAAGCTCATCTTCGTCTTCGTGAACTGGATGTCGACTTGCTTTGTCTCCTCTGTTGGTTCGCATGGGTTTGAGTCGCTCAAGATGTTTCCATCTAATACTTGTACGATACGTGTGGAGTACTTCTGCGCCAGCTCTGGGTTATGCGTCACCATGATAACCAAACGTTCCTTGGCGATGTCTTTTAATAAATCCATGATTTGAACAGAAGTCTCAGAATCGAGCGCTCCTGTCGGTTCGTCGGCTAAAACGACTTTTGGATCATTAACAAGAGCACGCGCAATCGCGATTCGTTGTATTTGTCCCCCAGACATTTGACTTGGTTTCTTATATAAATGGTCTTTTAGGCCTACGCGTTCGAGCACTTCGATAGCACGTTTCTTACGTTCTGCTTTTGAAACACCCGAAAGAGTCATTGCAATTTCTACGTTAGAGAGTGCAGTTTGGTGCCCGATGAGATTATAAGACTGAAAGACGAAACCGATGGTGTGGTTTCTGTAGCTATCCCAATCGCGGTCTTTAAATTGCTTTGTTGATTTTCCTTGGATGAGTAAATCACCAGATGTGTATTGGTCGAGTCCCCCGATGATATTTAATAGGGTGGTTTTCCCAGAACCCGATTGCCCGAGAATGGAGACAAACTCATTCTCACGGAAGCGAATCGAGATATCCTTTAGCGCGTGGAACTCTTGATCGCCCGTATGATAGACTTTTGAAATGTGTTGTAGCTGTAACATCGTCTATCTCCTTTCAGTGATATATGTAGTCTATCACAATTTCATAATGGAGTAAATATGTTACATTTACAATTCATCAAAAATAATCAACAAATAGAAAATCGACTTCTTATGAATGATGATGTCCATGACTTTGACCTACTTCCAACTCCTCAATTTTTCGCTTATGGGTTTGGTGACTTGCTAGGTTTGCATCAACTTCAATGGTAACATTTTGAAAACCATAATCTTTGAGTAAATTACGAATGGATTCTTTACAATACTCCATATGTTCAATCTCTTCTAGGCAAACATGGACAATGGCGTCATTTTCCAAACCATCCATGGACCAAATACTGAGTTGATTAACACTTTTAACATTAGCTAGCGCTGCTAACTCTTTCTCTAGCTCGGCGGTCTCGATCCCTTCAGGCACAGCATCTAAGAAAATCTTGAGTATTGACCAAAAACGAGGAATGGCTTTCCAAAGGATAAAACTAGAAATCAAAAGAGACAAGAGTGGATCGAGAAAGTACCAGTCAGTCACATACAAAACACCAGCAACCAGAATAACCGCTAGCCAACCCAGAATATCTTCTAAAAAATGCAAGGTCAGGATAGCTTCGTTCTTGGTCTGACTCTTACGAACGATTAGACTAGCCAAGAGATTGATAAGAATCGCAATAACTCCCAACCACAGCATCCCTTGGTAGTTGACAGGCTGAGGGGATAGGAGACGAGGAATATTCTCCAAGAGCACCATGAAAGATCCTGTCAAAAGGATCAAGGCAGTCAGCATGGCGCCTAGCAGACTGAAGCGTTTATAACCAAGTGTATAACGTTTGTCTTCCTGACGATTGGAAATAGTTTCCAAGCAAGCTGATAAGCCTATGGCAAGGGCATCGCCCAAATCATGAACCGCATCCGCTAATACCGCACTTGAATTGAAGATACCCCCAAAAATAAATTCGACAATAGAAAATGATAGATTCAAGAAAAAAGCTAGCCAGATAGATGTTTTAGAACTCATTTCTCTCCCTCCTTTGGTATAATAGATATATATACTTCTTTCATTTGTATTATCTAATAAAATCCAAAGAAAGGATAGAAGCAAACTGTCAGCCATGTTCAGTTCTGAACAGTTTGTCTCAAGTGTCTATATGCCAAAAAGAGACCGTCGAGTCAGTAAGACTAAAAGAGCCATCTATCAAGCTTTTCTACAAGTTTTGAACGACAAGGGCTATGATGCTACTACTGTCCAAGATATCATTGACTTGGCAGATGTTGGGCGTTCTACTTTTTACTGTCACTATGAAAGCAAGGAACTGCTTTTAGATGAACTCTGTCGCTACCTCTTTCATCATCTCTTTGAAAGGGAAGGACACTTTACTACCGAGGACTACCTCGCACATATTTTTTTGCATTTTCAAAAAAATCAAGACCATGTCACCAGTCTTCTTTTTTCCAAAAACGACTACTTCCTCCGCCAACTACACAAGGAGCTCGAACACCACGTCTATCCCATGGTGGCGGATGATTTGCAAGAGTCCTATCCAAACATTCCGGCTTCCTACCTCAAACATTTTGTAGTAACAAACTTTATCGAAACACTGACCTGGTGGCTAAAAAAAGGAAAATCTTATACTGAAGACCAAGTAGTGAAATTTTACTTAGATGTGATTGAGATGACTTCTACAAAATCACTCGAAATTTAATCCTATCACGAAGAAAGGAATCAACTATGTTAAATTCTATTATCCTAGGAATTCTAACGATTGTATTGGCTCTTATTTTCTCCCTCCTTCATCTCGCGGCAGCTTTCGCAGCCATGAAAGAAAAGAACTACAGTCTGGGAAACACGTGCATCTTGGTCGGCAGTTGTCTCACTTCACTAGCTCTTGCTATCTTTTTCTTCGTTCCACTAGCAACGATCATCTTATGGATAGTGGGCTCTAGCATCATCTGCTACGGTGCTTACTGGAATGGGCGACAGCAAGAAAGTCAACATATATCGCACCACATTATAAGGGGCACACTAGCAGCTTTGATTGCTCTCTTGTTTATCTTACTCTAACACTAAAAATCCCATCTCGAACTTTAGACGAGATGGGATTTTGTTTACTGAAGAAAGTGGCTCCTCCTGACTTTCCTCTCCATTTATTTCTTCAACAAACCTTGTTCTTGTAAAAACTCCTTGGCTACTTGTTCTGCTGACTTGCCTTCGACACCAACTTGGTAGTTGAGCTGGCTCATCTGACTTTCCGTAATTTTACCAGCCAATTTATTGAGAACTGTCTCCAACTCAGGATGTTTCTTGAGAAGAGCTTCTTTCATGAGTGGCGCTCCTTGATAAGGTGGGAAGAGTTGCTTGTCATCTTCCAAGACCTGTAAATCATAACGTGCCAACTCTGCATCTGTCGAATAGGCATCCGTGATTTGAATATCGCCTGACTGAATTGCCTGATAGCGAAGAGCAGGCTCCATGGTCGCTACGTTGAGATTGAGACCATACATTGATTGCAAGCCCTTATTTCCATCTTCACGGTCATTAAATTCGAGAGTAAAGCCTGCCTTCAACTGTCCTTCCACTTTTTTCAAGTCCGAAATGGTCTTCAAGCCATATTCTTGAGCAATTTTTTTCGGAACAGCTACAGCGTAGGTATTTTGATAAGACATAGGTTTGAGATAGGCTAGATGATCCTGTTTGGCAATACCATCACGCGCCACCTGATAAACCTGATCCGGCTCATGACCTACCTTGGGTGATGGCTGAAGCAAACTTTCAGTCACTGTACCAGTAAATTCAGGATAGATATCAATATCCCCTTTTTTCAGAGCTTCATAGAGGAAGCTTGTTTTCCCAAAATTCGGCTTAACAGTCGCAGTCATACTGGTATTTTCTTCAATCAACAATTTATACATATTAGCCAAAATTTCGGGTTCTGGTCCCAATTTCCCAGCAATCACCAAGTTTTCTTTCTCTTTTTGAGCTAGTAATGCTGGACTATAAGACAGACCCAGCAATATGGTCACCAAGGCAAAACCAGAGAAAATCGTTCTCAATTTTGCTTTTTCCATCACTTTTAGTAGGAAGTTAAAGGCAATGGCAAGCACTGCAGAAGAAAGGGCGCCAATCAAAATCAGACTGGTATTATTACGGTCAATTCCCAAAAGGATGAAGGAACCCAGCCCCCCTGCCCCAATCAAGGCTGCCAAGGTCGCCGTACCGATAATCAAGACAGCCGCTGTCCGAATTCCAGACATAATGACGGGCATGGCAAGTGGAATTTCAAACTTCTTGAGACGCTCCCACCTGGTCATCCCAAAAGCAATCCCAGCCTCTTGTAGACTTGGATCAATTCCCTTCAGTCCAGTAATAGTATTTTGTAAAATCGGGAAAATCGCATAAATCACTAGTGCTGTCAAAGCAGGCAAGGTTCCAATTCCCATCAAGGGGATAAAGAGTCCTAACAAGGCCAGAGACGGGATAGTCTGGAAAATCCCTGCAATCTGCAAGACCCAGTCCGCCAACTTCTCATGATAGCGAAGATAAACAGCCAAGGGAATCGCAATAAAAACAGCTAGTAATAAGGTCAAAAGCGACAACTGCAAATGTTGAGATAGAGCTGTTACCCAATCACCAAAACGATCCTGAAAAGTTGATATCAAATTAGTCATGAACACTACCTCCAAACAAGTCTGCTACAAAGTCTGTTGCAGGAGCCTTTAATATCGTCTCAGGATTCGCCACCTGACGAATCTCTCCATCCTGCAAGACAGCAATACGGTCACCTAATTTCAAAGCTTCATCCGTATCATGGGTCACAAAAATCGTTGTCATCCCAAATTCTTTATGCAATTCTTTCGTCAGAACCTGTAGCTGTTTTCTCGAAATAGCATCCAAGGCTGAAAAAGGCTCATCCATGAGGAGAATCTTAGGCTGACCAATCATGGCACGAACAATACCAACCCGTTGCTGTTCTCCACCAGATAATTCACTAGGAAGTCGATTCCCATAGTCAGCTACTGGTAAACCAACCTTAGCCAAAAGCTCTTCTGTTTTCGTCGCTATTTCTTCCTTACTCCACCCCTTCATCTCCGGAATGAGGGCAATATTTTCCGCAACCGTTAGATTGGGAAAAAGAGCAATGGCCTGTAAAACATAACCAGTAGAAAGACGAAGTTCACGCTCATCATAGTCCTTGATGCGCTTACCATCCATGTATATATTTCCATCAGTTGGTTCCAAAAGACGGTTAATCATCTTAATCATGGTCGTCTTACCAGACCCAGAAGGCCCAACTAAAACCATGAACTCTCCATTCTCGATTCGTAAATTAACATCTCTCAAAACATCTTTTTCTGTATAGCGTAGCGCTACATTTTTATATTCAATCATTCTTTGTCCTCAATTTAAAACTTCCCTCGATTAGTCAAGTCTTCTACCTTAGGCATAACTTCCTTATTATCCCAATGCTCCACAATTTTCCCATTTTCTAGACGGAAGATATCATACTGGGCATAGGCAACTCCATCAATCTGAGTCTGCCCATAGCTAACCACATAGTTTCCTTGTCCCAAAAGCTGGAAAACAAAGTCGAAAGTAACACCATGTTCAGCCACATAATTTTTATAGGCCTGACTTCCTTGTCCAATCTCATGATTATGCTGAATCAAATCTTCTACCACAAAGTCACTCCACTGCTCCAGTTCCCCATTTTGGAAAATTTCTGTCAAGAAACGGCGAACCAACTTTTTATTTTCTGCTGTCTTATCCAAAACTGTGATTTCAAAATCACCAAAAATCTGATCTAATTGGCCGTTTTCAGGTGTTCGATAGTAGTCAATAACATCCCAATGTTCTACGATACGACCATTCTCATCCGCACGGAAAGTATCCGTCGTCACCCATTGCGCTTCTCCGCCATTGAGATATTGGTGAACATGGACAAAGACCAGATTGCCATCCTCAATAGTGCGAACAATCTTCATCTCACGCTCGGGATAGCGCTCAAAGAAATTTGCAAAGAAAGCCGCAAACCCTTCTTTCCCATCTGGCACACCTGTCGAGTGTTGAATGTAGGTATCTCCTACAGACTGAGCTTGAGCCTCAGCAACTCGTCCGTCTTGAATGGCATGAATGTATAGATTTTGTGCATTTTCAACTTGTTTTGACATGATTTATGCCTCATTTACTTTCTCTTTCAGATTAGCCAAAATTCTTTCTTGAAAAACTTCAAATTGACGAACTTCTTCCTCAGTGAATCCTTTATAAAAAATTGCATCCAATTTTTGACTAACACGACGGCCAACTTCTTTCTGGGACAAACCTTGCTCTGTCAACTTGACATATTTCTTTCTCTTATCTATTCCACATGGGCTAATGATGACCAGGTTTTGCTCCTCAAGCTTCTTTATCATGGTTGTCAACGTATTATTAGCAAGCCCAGTCGCAAGCGCAATATCTGTCGCAGTTGCACAGCCCGTCTTACTATTCCATAAAACCGCTAAAATCTTTCCCTGCTCACTCCGATAAAGAGAGTCAGGGTCTTGTCTCAGTAACTTTTGAAAAATCCGCCCATTCAACAAACGAATATGATGGGCTACCAAATGACAATATTTCATGAAACCTCCAATTTATTTCTATATCGATACGAATAAAAAATATTATAATACTTATTATTCCAATTGTCAACTATTTCGACTTAGAACTAATTTTTCTCAGTAAAAAATCTCCTACTCAAGGTAGAAGATTTCAATCTTATAAACTTAATCCGTCATGTCTGATACCAAAGTTCGACGCTCCAATGGAATACTGCACATAACTAACAAGAAAATGAAACCTGACTGAATCCAGAAAAGGGCCAAGTCAAAGATTCCATGCACAGCAACCACTGTAAGGAAAGATAGATAAAGACCGATAATTGGACGTTTCCCCGACTCCTGACTCATATCCATCATCAAACGAACAGGAGCAACAGAAGACAAAGCTAATAAAATGGTTCCCACAATTCCGTAACTCAGAATCGTATCAATATAAAGGCTGTGAGCATGTTCATGATAAGGAGCATTTATCCGAGGATAAGAGTGCATATAGGTCAATGGCCCCTCCCCCCAAAAAGGATTTTGCTTAAACAAGGCCATCCCAGCATCCCAGATAGAAATGCGTTCTTCCATAGAAGAATCTAAAGTTCCCATCCGAACTCCCAAATCACTAGAAAAAAGGAAACTCAAGCCAATCGCAAAGACCCCAATACTAAGCCAAAAGGCCTTCCAGTTTTTAATGGTCGTAAAGAGATAAATGATGGCTCCAGCGATAATAGCAGGAAAGGCTGTTCTATTTTGCGTGAAATTTAAACCAAAAAGATTTACAAAACCTGCTAGCACACAAAAGACTTTCAACCATCTTAGCTTCGTCGTTGTAAAGAGATAAAAGGCAATCATGATACAGAAGCAACAAATGATCCCATAGTAGTTAGGATTAAAGAAGGTGACCTCTGCACGGTTTTGGTGCCATACTTGCATATTTGGTGAAAGAAAGGCATAGTTAAATTTCTTTACAATTTGGAAATGCTCCAAAGTAGCAAAAGCGGCAGAGACAACACTACCAAACAAAACCGTCTGGAGTATCAGTCGAAAGAAAGCATGCGTCAGACGCTTCTGGTAAAAACTAAAGAAAATAAGAAATAGGAGCATCAGGAAAGATGCTGCTAGACCAAGCCAGTTCTTGGCGACGATGGAAATGACACTACTGTAGGCAATAAAAAAGAGAAGTACAGGATGTTTGGCTAATCCTTTGATAATTCCCTTCATCTCCCCAGTAACAAGTAAACCTATCAAATATAAAGCAAAGAGTGATAAGAACAAATAAAAAGGTAAAAAGATACTCATGATCATCAGATACAAAAAGAAATCTTTTTTCGAAAGCCCTCTTATCTTATCCAGTAATCCAATTGATTTCAAAACGGATCCTTTCTGTTCTGGATTTCTCCAGAAGATAAATGCTAAACTATCTTTATATTCTACCATTTTTTCCGTCATTTGGGAACAATGAACACGTTTTCGCCACAAAAAAAATCTTTCATTAATATGGCACTAGAACTGAATGTTTCTACCGTTTTCCACTACTTGATAGGTCTGACTTTGCAAATCAATTTCTGCTACTGCTGTTACGGACTTGTCTTTATTTTGACGTTTGATTACAATGCTGTGAGCTGTTGGTGTTTCAATGTCAATAGTCCCTTCTAGGTCAAAGGCCTCTGACCGATTACGGAAAGAAAATAGATTGAGAAGGGACTTCACCACAGGACGTTGAACTTCTTCTGCTATTTCCTCATTGCTATAGTAATGACGATTAATATTTCGACCTTCTTTGGTTTCTTCTAATAATTTCAAGTCATTTTTTCCTGCTAATAGACCCACATAGTAAACCTGAGGAATGCCTGGCGCAAAAGCTTGAATCAAACGAGCGAGGAAGTACTTGACATCATCATCTCCAAGTGCAGAATAGTAGGTTGAATTGATTTGGTAGATATCTAGATTGTTATACTCTGCACTAGAGTACTTACGTTTGACATTCGCTCCAACCTTATAGAGCTCATTTGAAGCATAGTCAATTTCCTCATCGGTCAGGATATCCTTGACATCTACCACTCCAATCCCATCATGGGTATCTAGTGTCGTAAATTGCTTCATCGGGCTCATCTTTAACCACTTAGCTAAGCGCTCTGTTCTGGAACTGTAAAGAGTATAAAGGGTCACCATTGGAAGGGCAAAATCGTAAACATAGTAATCATGATCCGCTATTTTAAACTGAATCGAATAGTGTTCATGAATCTCAGGTAAGAGCTCTGCACCGTATTCAGCTCCTATATCCCGGACCTTATCCAATAAGTCCCAAATATCTGGTTCCACAAAGAAATCATTGGTATCCAATTTCTTCACCGCATAAGCAAAAGCATCTAGGCGAATCAAATCACACCCGTTACTTGCTAGATGTTGAATCGTCTTACGGATGAAGCTCATCGTTACTTCTTTGGTCACATCAAGATCAATCTGCTCCTCACCAAAGGTATTCCACAAATGTTCTACTGAACCGTCTGCAAAAACGATCTCTTGCTTTGGTGCACGATCCTTACGCTTGTAAATTAAATCTACATCAGCTTGTGTCGGACGGTTCTCTGGCCAAAACTTATCCCAGTTTAAAAAGAGATCTTTAAATTCACTGGCTTCATGTTTTTCTTGATAGTCCTTATAGTACTTAGATTGACGAGAAATATGGTTAATCATAAAGTCAAACATAAGATAATATTTCTCACCTAAACGCTTAACATCCTCCCAATTACCAAACGCTGGATCCACTTCATCATAGTCAACTGGTGCAAATCCACGATCACCTGTTGACGGGAAAAATGGTAGAAGGTGAACTCCCCCAATAGCATCGCCAAAATGTTCTTCCAAATTCTCATACAAGTCTTTAAGGTTATTTCCAAGACTATCTGAGTAAGTAATCAACATAGTTTTATTTTGAATGGTCATAGATGTTCTCCTTTTTCTGATGAAAGCCAAGTCTTATATGACCTGGCTTCGTAAATGAAAGATATTTTTAGATTTTTGTTCAGTACTAATATAGACTGCAATCAACTAAATACGACTTTCTTGTTTTCTACATAGAATTGTCAATAAGCTGAACCGTTCGTCTATGTATGAAATTATAAATCCCCTAAGCACTTTCTTACTTCACTGCCCCGTTACTCATTCCTGAAATGATATGTTTCTGGAAGATGAGGTAGACAATGGTTATCGTTACAATTCCCACAATATAGGATGCAAAACTTGGGCCATAGTCATTGAAGTACTGACCTTGGTAGTTGTATTGGAAGAGAGGCAAAGTCCACATCTTGGAATCCTTATTCAGAATCAACAGTGGCAACATAAAGTCATTCCAGAACCAGAGAGCATTGATAATCAAAGTTGTCGCATGCATGGGTTTCAGCATTGGAAAAATGATTCGACGATAAATTGTAAAACGATCAGCCCCATCAATTTCCGCAGCTTCATCCAAACTATCTGGTACACTGATTTTTATATAACCAACATACAAGAAGAGAGTCTGTGGAATAGCATAAGTTAGATAGAGTATTACTAGCCCCCACATATTTGCCAAACCGAGTTTACTCATCATAACTGTGATGGGAATCATAATCACCTGAAATGGAACAAATATCCCTAAGATCAAGAGCGAATACATAATTGCAAAAACTTTTTTCTTGGACATATTTCGAGCAATAGAATAAGCTGCAGCTGGTATAAAGAAAGCCACTACAATCAATGATAACACCGTAATAACAGCTGAATTCCAGAAATAGCCTCCAATTCCATCCGAAATCAATCGTTCATAATTACTCAACGTAAAAGGATTGGGCAAACTAAAGAAATGATTCATGATATCCTTAGTTGTCTTGAAAGAACTAAATACCGTTACCAACAAAGGAACAAGTATAAGAATACCACCGACTATCAAGAGGACATATTTCCAAAACTGATTCAATTTTTCTTCTTTTTTCATGTGTAGGACTCCTCTATTAGATTTCAAATTTCTTTGATAGCTTGATTTGGATCAGAGAAACAATTCCAATAATTAAGAATAAAATCAAGGCAATTGCATTCGCATATCCATATTGATTACTCTTGAAAGCATAGTTGTAGACTAAAAGTCCAAGAGACGTTGTAGCATTATTTGGCCCACCACTCGTCAAGGCAAAAATTTGGTCAAAGGCTGTCAAACCGGACTTAAGAGCCAGAATAAAAACCATAGAAATCGTTGGCAGCAAATAGGGTAATTCAATCTTCCAAAAGGTTTGTTTACTTGTTGCACCATCAATTGATGCCGCCTCCAAAATATCATTTGGAATACTCTGAAGACCAGCAAGAAAGAGAATGATTGGCATAGCTACTCCTTGCCATAGAAGAACAAAAATAGTTGCCACTACCGCTCCGACAGGTGTTCCTAATAGGCTCTCTTGTAAAAAACCAATCCCTAAAATTCTTCCAATCGTTGGAAGCCCATAGTTGAAAAATTGTTTAAAAATCAAGGAAACTGTCAAACCAGACAAAACAGCCGGGAAAAAGAACCAAGCTCTAAAGAAGGTCTGCCCCTTCATCTTAGAATTTAAGGCTCGTGCCACAACCATCCCAATCGTAATCTCTCCAATAATCAATGCCAGAGTTAAAATCAAAGTAAAGGCTATGGCTGTGAAGAATTTCCCATCAATCATCAGCAATTTGTAGTTATTCAAACCAACAAATTTATAATTATAGGTCAATCCAGTCCAGTTAGTCAAACTATAGAAAGCACCTTGTACCATTGGAAAGTAAAAGAAGATAGCTTGTAAAGCAAGCGGGATGAGCAAAAATGTCCAACCCCAGTATTTATTTAAAAATTTTCGAATAGCCATATCATCTTAACTCCTATTCTAGTCCAAATCTGCCTTCATTGGATTAAAGAAAGCATTGAGATTGTTTGCCATATTTTTCAGATTTTTATCCATCAGGTAACCTGCACTTAGATTAAAAAAGTCTTCTTCAGAGTTCCAGCGTTGGCCCAACCAAACATAATGTTTGTCCGTAAAAGCCAGTTTAGAAATAGCTGCAAGCGCTGAATCTTCTTTTTCCTGTATGCCTTTCACCGCAACTGGTGATCCATCTACATCATAGTATGACTGCATAGCTTTTGGACTAGTCATATAGCTGATAAATTCTTCGGTTTCTTTCGGATGTTTGGTAGTAGCTGAAGTTGATAATGCCATGTCCCCTGCACCAACAGTAACTTCTTTTCCTACTTCTTCTCCAGGAAAGGCGAACATCCCCACCTCAAATTTTGGATCCTGTTGATTAATTGCCGCTAATGCCCATGATCCTTGTGGCATCATCAAGGCTTTTTCACTCGAAAATGCTACCACCGCATCATTATAAGAGGCACCACGCCAACCATCTTGAGCATTATCTGCTAATAAATCGAGTCGTTCTGCATCTGCTTTTAAAATAGCATCATCTGCAGAGATTGCGTTTGGTTTTGAAAAGCGAAGATAGTTATTAGCCGCGTCTCCACTACCCGTAAGGGTAATGAGAGAAAGTTGGTGGTAACCATTTAATGTCCAGCCTTCATTGCCTGCAACCGCAAACGGAGAATTTCCACTATCTTTTATCTTTTTAACAATCTCTTGAAACTCTTTAAAAGTCTTCGGTTCCTCAAGCCCTAATTCTTTAAACTTCATTTTATTGTAATAGATTCCATAAAGGTTGGCCGTTAAAGGCACACTATAAACTTTATTATTAATCGCATACTTTTCAGCATAGTCATTCTTGATGTTCTCAAGATAGGGTTTTCCTGTCATATCTGCAAAATAGCCTGCCTTCGCCCACTCCTGAAAATCCATATTTTGAGGATAGATATTAATAATATCTGGAACATCTCCTGATAAAATACGAGTCTTTAGCACAATTCCAGCTGAAGGTACTGTAGTCAGCTTCACATCAATATTAGGATGTTCCTTTTCAAAATCATCCACTATCCTTTGCAAGGTATCTGCCATCTCGGTCTTCTGGTTAAAAAACTCAATCGTTACCTTGCCATCAGTTGATTGATTGTTCTGACCACAAGCCACTAGGCCTAGTAAACTTGCCCCAGCTACTAAAAGAAAACCTGCTTTCTTATACCATTTCATTGGAATGCCTCCTTGATAAATTTATACGCTTTTATTATAGTCTCTTGAATTTATACTGTCTACTCAAAAAATCTCCTGGTGATAAGGTAACAGTTAAACCTGCATACATGAGTTCTGCACCCAAGTAAACAATGTTTGTCCCTTCCAGCTCATAAAGTCCTTCTTCTTCTAAGTCTTTCAGTTTCAAGGTGGTTTCCATTGTTTCCACAACTGATAAGACTCGGACATAGGTTACAATCGTTTGATCTTCATAGTTAAATTGAACTGCTGCTTCATTGGATTCAGCATCGGGATTGATTAACCTATACTGGTTTCCCAACTGGACTACTGGCCGTAATTCCTTATACAAGTTCACCTGATTAGCAATCTCAGCCTTCTCTTCATCTGATAAACTTGTCAAATCAAGCTCATAGCCCAGATTTCCCATCATTGCCACATGACCACGAGTTTCCAATGGTGTCATTCGTACCATCTGATGATTCGGTACAGCTGACACATGAGCTCCCATGGAAATGGTTGGATAGAGATAGGATGAGCCGTATTGAATTGGTAAACGTGCAATGGCATCAGTATTATCACTAGCCCAGACTTGTGGGAAATAGCGCATCATACCAAGATCATTTCTGCCACCACCACCAGAGCAGGACTCAAAGAGAATATGGCTGTGCTTCTCTGTTAGATAAGAAACAAGTTCATAAAGTCCCAGCATGTACTGATGAGATTGCATCTGAGTTTCCAGATAAGCTGAACCATTCCCTAAGTTAGTGATATTGCGGTTCATATCCCATTTGATGTAGTCAATTTTATGATGAGAGAGGAGTTCATCTAAAACATTTTTCAAATATTCTACTACCTGTGGATTGGCAAGATTAAGTACTAATTGATTTCTAGAATAGGTATGCTCATATCCTGGAACCTGAATAGCCCAGTCAGGATGTTTACGATACAAATCACTATCAACAGAAATCATTTCAAGTTCTAACCAAAGTCCAAACTGCAAACCTCTTTCATGGATAGCTGAAATCAGACTTTCTAGGCTTCCACCCAGTTTTTTCTCATTAACAACCCAATCACCTAAAGCACGATTATCATCAAAGCGATTACCAAACCACCCATCATCTAATACAAAAAGTTCAATTCCAACTTTCTTAGCCTCATCTGCCAACTCTAACAGTTTTTCTCTCTGAAAGTCAAAGTAAGTTGCTTCCCAGTTATTGATTAGAATTGGACGTTCTTTTTTAGAAAACTGACTTGGCATAATGTGCTTAAGTACAAAATTTTGACTTTCATGGCTAATACCAGTTAATCCTTGATCTGAAAAGGTCACTAAAGCTACCGGTGTTTCAAAATTTTCCTCAGGATTTAACTTCCAAGAAAAGTTTTCCGGGTTAATGCCAATAGCCACCCGAACTTCATTCAATTGATTCTTTTGAACAAAAGCTTCAAAGTTTCCACTATACAGTAATTGCAGAGCACACACATTCCCAGCATCCTCTGTGACTCCTTGATCACATAATAGAAGAGCTGGTGTTTGAGCATGACCAGAAGCACCACGGTTCGAACTAATTGAAAAGATTCCTTGTTCTACCTGTTGACGTCGGACAGTCTTTTCACGAGCATAAGCTCCCTGTAAAGTCACTATTTCGTAAGCTGCGGCAGGAAAATCAGCCATAAAAGAAAAGTCCTTGTGGATGACAACTTCCTGATTACTATTATTTTCCAATTTACTGTAGCTAGCAATTGTCGCATCATTATCAAAAGCAGTATAATACAAAGTCAGACTAAGTTGAGCCTTAGAATCTTTTAAAATCAAGGCAAGCGTCTCTGTAGCATCCATGCTGTGAGGAGAAGGTAAGCCCTGTGGACCATTCTGACCTTTTAAAATCTTTGCTTCTACAAATCGAAAGTCTGTTACTTCAGTTGCATCATGCTGAACCTGTAAGGTTGGTCTTCTGAAATCACCTAAGCCATGTTGTCCAAAAATCTGACGTTGCGTATCCAAACTAAATGCTCGATTAGTAGCTATAGGATTAGCTGAAAAAGCATGATCGCGTTCATAAACACTATTGACACCTCTATAGTTCTTAATAGTCTTTCCTAAATGTTTTAATAATAAGAACCCATCCCTATTTTCAATAATCAAACTTAGACCTTTACTCTCAACGTAAAATAGATTATTCTCTATTCGAACTCCCATATATTTCACCTCTTCGATTTCTTGATAAAATTTTATCACATAAAAGCGCTTTCTAAAATAGAGAAATGTCTACAAAGTATGGTAAAATGTTAGGTAGGAGGTGGCATATGCTCGTTTTTTCAGAATACCAGACTGGAACAATTGATCTTTCTCTTAGCTTTTACGGTTATGAAGAATGTACGCCTAACTACTCTTTTGGCCCAGCTATTCGAGATACCTATGTACTACATTACATTACTAAAGGAAAAGGTCAATTCCATTATAAAGGTAAAATTGTTGATTTAAAGGCAGGAGATTTCTTTTTACTAAAACCAGATGAATTAACCTTTTATAAAGCAGATAGCCAGGATCCTTGGGCTTACTACTGGTTGGGGATTACTGGAGGGAGGGCACCTGACTATTTTGCTCTCTCTCAAATTTCTGACCAATCCTATCTCATCCAATCAGAAAGCTGTCATACACAGACAACTGCAAACCTCATCGATAGTATTGTCCGTTTCGCTCAGATAACAAAATCAAACGAACTAGCACAACTCCATATCATGGGGCAACTCCATGAACTAATGTTTCATCTAGGAACTATTGCTCCCAATCAGAAAAAAGAGAATATTTCATCAACCCACCAACTCTATCTTGACTGCAAACGATTGATAGATAGTCACTACCCTCAATCACTCACAATTCAAGATTTAGCAAAAGAGCTATCGGTTCATAGAAGTTACTTAACTAGTGTGTTTAAAGAATTTCACCAACTCTCTCCAAAAGAATATTTGCTTTTCGTTCGAATGAATCGTGCGCAACAGTTACTAGAACATACCAACGAAACGATCAAAGTCATTGCATACTCCGTGGGTTTTTCAGATCCACTACATTTCTCAAAAGCCTACAAACAGTTTTTTCATAAAACACCGAGTCAAACTCGAAAAGAACTCTCCCACTCCCTCTTAGCTAGAAAGGAAAATCAATGAAATCACACCAACTAGTCTACCAAATATTAGCTAGAGAAAACGACTATGTTAGCGGAGAAAAAATTGCAGAAGAACTGTCGTTAAGTCGTACATCCATATGGAAGGCAATTCAACGCCTACAACAAGAAGGACTTGTGATTGACAGTATTAAAAATAGAGGATATAAGCTCATTCAAGGCGATTTGATCCTACCTGATTTGATTCAAGAGAAAACCAACTTAATCATTCTCTACAAGCCTGAAACAAAATCTACTCAAACAGATGCAAAAGAAGGTATTGAAGGTGGAAGCCAGGGAAATAGTCTCTATCTTTCCACATATCAAACAGCAGGTCGTGGTCGCTTTCAACGCCCTTACTACTCTCCTGCTCAGGGAGGTATTTATATGTCATTACATATTCAGCCAAATCTCACCTATGACCAGCTTCCTGCCTACACATTACTTACAGCAGGTGCCATTTACAAAGCTATTAAAAACCTCACCTTGATTGACGTGGGTATCAAATGGGTAAATGATATCTACTTTAAAAATAAAAAAATAGCAGGTATCCTCACCGAAGCCATGACGTCCGTGGAAACAGGCCTAGTAACAGACGTCATTATCGGCGTTGGAATCAACTTTGCCATCAGCGATTTTCCCAAAGAGATAAAAGAAAAAGCTGGAAGTCTCTTTACACCACCAGCTCCTATCACACGAAACGAACTAATCTCAGAAATTTGGCGTTGTTTCTACCAAACAGCACCCGAAGAACTACTCTATCTTTATAAAGAACACTCTCTTGTTCTAGGAAGAGAGGTCAGTTTTATCCAAGATCGGACTGAAAAAAAAGGAGTCGCCAAGGACATCTCCGACAAAGGACAACTCCTTATCCAGCTTGATGACCAGACAGAAATCTGGCTCAATAGTGGTGAAATCTCACTCACTAGCTGGACTTAACAAACAGCACTATATGATGTCTAGAATCTCATCTAGCAAGCATATAGTGCTTTTTGAATGTTGAAAGAAACCGATATATAAATAGCTCGCTTCCTATCAACACTTTACAGGTGGATAGCTTTTGAGACATTCTTTTTATATGTCATGCTATGTGCCAAAGAAGCTACATAGCAGTGATTTTCGTATCCAAGCATAACCAATGGCAGTGCAAAAACTTTAATAGCATATAAAAGCAACCAAAACATAAAGACTTCAGCTTTTATATTCACCAAATTTTTACTAAACATCTCGTACAAGAACCATGCATTTAAAGCCATATTGAAGAGACTTGCTAACGTTGCTGAGACTATATTGGTTTTCAATTTTGGATGATAACATTTAGCCACATATAAGGCCAATATTGAAATATTATAAAGGCAAATCGGTTGATAATTTTCTCTATAAATAACCAGCGTCTTACGATTATAGAACGGGAAACCATGAGGTCCACGATGATATTCATTGATCCAGATATGGCTAAGACCTCTAATCGCATTCCAATCTACAAATAAATCAATTTTTCTTAGATAAATCCCAGTTTTATGGATTAAACACTTCCATTTGAACATGAAAGATAGAAGAAAAGTAAGGAGCAAAACCGCAACTGTAACAACCTTCAACTCCTCTTGTCCGATAGTCAAAGATAGGTTAAAAAAGCGAATTTGCGCTTTTTTTGCATCTAAGATCATTGAAATCACAGTTAGAAATACTACAAAGATAAATAGTATAAATCTATAAAAAATACTATGAAATTTTACTCCATTTTTCATATTGATTATCCCCCAGCCACTTGAAGTCCCTAACCCTAGTATATCACTAAATCTAGTCTATTTATGATTTTTCTAGTATGAAAGTTACTGAAACAGCATTAGATAATAGAGCTCTATAATTCTGTAGTGAGTAAAACCACTATGGAAATTATGTAGCCTAGAAAAAAGTCCCATAAGATCTGTAATGAAAAGCGACCAAACCATCATTAGAAAGAATCATATGGAACAATTACATTTTATCACAAACCTACTAGACATTAAAGACCCTAACATCAAGAGTGTAGATATTATCAATATGGATACCCACAAGGAGATTATCGCTAAACTGGATTATGAGGCTCCATCTTGTCCTGATTGCAAGTCAAATGAAGAAATATGACTTTCAAAAACCGTCTAAGATTCCTTACCCTGAAACGACTAACATGCCTACTAGAATTCTCCTTAAAAAACGCCGTTTAAAGTGCTATCATTGCTCAAAAACTAGTTGAAAAAACTTCTATGACCGATATCGCTCACCAGCTTTCCATTTCAACTTCAACTGTCATTCACAAGCTCAATGACTTTCACTTTAAGCATGATTTTAACCGACTTCCTGAGATTATGTCCTGGGACGTTGAAACAGTCAGGGGAGTGACTGTTTCAATCGGGAGATGAAGATGAGTTTCATTGCGCAAGATTTTGACAAGCTTAATATCATCACTGTTCTTGAAGGCAGGACACAAGCTGTTATCCGAAATCAGTTTCTTCGATACGATAGAGCTGTTCGTTGTCAGGTGAAAATCATTACTATGGATATGTTTAGTCCCTACTATGACTTGGCTAAACAGCTTTTTCCATGTGCTAAAATCGTTCTAGATCGCTTTCACATTGTACAACATCTTAGCCGTGCTATGAGCCGTATTCGTGTCCAAATGATGAATCAATTCGATAGAAAATCCCATGAATACAAGGCTATCAAACGTTACTGGAAGCTCATTCAACAAGATAGCCGTAAACTCAGCGATAAGAGATTTTATCGCCCTACTTTTCGTATGCACTTAACGAATAGAGAAATTCTAGACAAGCTTTTGAGCTATTCAGAAGACTTGAAACACCACTATAAGCTCTACCATCTCTTGCTTTTTCACTTTCAGAATAAGGAGCCGGAGAAATTTTTCGGACTTATTGAGGACAATCTAAAGCAGGTTCATCCTCTTTTTCAGACTGTCTTTAAAACCTTTCTCAAGGACAAAGAGAAAATTGTCAACGCCCTTCAACTACCCTATTCTAACGTCAAATTGGAAGCAACTAATAATCTCATCAAACTCATCAAACGAAATGCCTTTGGTTTTCGAAACTTTGAAAACTTCAAAAAAAGGATTTTCATCACTCTCAACATCAAAAAAGAAAGGACGAAATTCGTCCTTTCTCGATCTTAGCTGACTTCGACCCACTACAGTTGACAAAGAGCCAAAAAAAGGAGAGTGCCAATGTGGCTCTCTCCAGAATATAACTTTTTACCAACCCACTAGAGTTGATAAAGATTCTCAAATTATATCACGGAGAATGGGGGATTCGAACCCCCGCGCCAGTTACCCGACCTAACGATTTAGCAAACCGTCCTCTTCAGCCTCTTGAGTAATTCTCCAAAATATTAATTAATAAGTTTATACGAACTCCCCATACTCACGTCACAGCACTCTGTATACGGAGAATGGGGGATTCGAACCCCCGCGCCAGTTACCCGACCTAACGATTTAGCAAACCGTCCTCTTCAGCCTCTTGAGTAATTCTCCTACTTTAATGGGCACGAGTGGACTCGAACCACCGACCTCACGCTTATCAGGCGTGCGCTCTAACCACCTGAGCTACGCGCCCAAGTCAAAAACTTGGTAATTTGAACAAAGTTCAAAGCGGGTGACGAGAATCGAACTCGCGACAACAGCTTGGAAGGCTGTAGTTTTACCACTAAACTACACCCGCATAACTATTATAAAATGGCGCGAGACGGAATCGAACCGCCGACACATGGAGCTTCAATCCATTGCTCTACCAACTGAGCTACCGAGCCAAATTGCGGGAGCAGGATTTGAACCTACGACCTTCGGGTTATGAGCCCGACGAGCTACCGAGCTGCTCCATCCCGCGTTAATAATAAAAGGAGGATGTGGGATTCGAACCCACGCACGCTTTTACACGCCTGACGGTTTTCAAGACCGTTCCCTTCAGCCAGACTTGGGTAATCCTCCAAAATATACAATGGACCTTGTAGGACTTGAACCTACGACCACTCGGTTATGAGCCGAGAGCTCTAACCAGCTGAGCTAAAGGTCCAACAAGATCTTTATAGCGGCGAAGGGGATCGAACCCCCGACCTCCCGGGTATGAACCGGACGCTCTAGCCAGCTGAGCTACACCGCCATCAATCGGGAAGACAGGATTCGAACCTGCGACACCTTGGTCCCAAACCAAGTACTCTACCAAGCTGAGCTACTTCCCGAGTTAAATAGAAAAAATGCACCCTAGAGGATTCGAACCTCTAACCGCCTGATTCGTAGTCAGGTACTCTATCCAGTTGAGCTAAGGGTGCTCATTATTATATGCCGAGGACCGGGATCGAACCGGTACGATCGTTTCCAATCGCAGGATTTTAAGTCCTGTGCGTCTGCC
>NZ_RJVZ01000008.1:0-100266 GCF_003944215.1 Streptococcus oralis
ATCAATGAGTTTATTAGTAATAATGATGGGAAATTTTTAATTGACAATACAGAAATATTAATATAAAATGTAAAAAAACTGTAATTAGATGATTAATATAAAATATTACTTACAAACTTACAAGAATAGAGCCTGATAGATTACATATCAAGCTCTATTTTTGGGTTTATTCTATTTACTTAATGTTACTGTTTCACCACTATCTCCTGCTAAATCAGGCATTGTTACAGAATCTCCAGAAACTGAATATTTCAGCTCAGTACCATTGTTATCACTGATGATCTGTTTGTCTGTATCAATAGCTACTTTCTCGGAATAGAGGTACTTCACATTATTGCCTCTCTCTGAAAGGAGATTGATATTAAATATGTTTTCATCACCACTTACTTTTAGTTCGTATAATCTGACTATAAATGTCAGCGATAAAGATTTCTTACATCATCCGTAAGTGTTATTCTACTCTGATTCATATTATAATGAAAGTAACAAAAGATGGAGGTGTTTCACATGGACACAATTTTACGAGTAGAATCATTAAAAAAGCATTATGGAAAAGAACCGAATATCACCAAGGCCTTGAACGGCATATCTTTTCAAGTTGTAAAAGGCGAGTTCCTAGGGATTATGGGGAGTAGCGGTTCTGGGAAAACAACCCTTCTTAACTGTCTCGCCACAATCATCAAGCCAACTGACGGCTCTATTCAAATGCAAGAAAAGGATTTAGGTCAGTTAAAAGGTAGTCAGTTAGCTGATTATCGTGGTAAGGAAATTGGCTACCTCTTTCAGAATTTTGAGCTTTTGGACAATCTTACAGCCAAAGAGAATATTTTACTTCCCTTATCTTTGCACAAGGTCGATGCCAACGAAAGCAAGGTTCGGTTAGAATTGCTTTCCCAATATCTGGATATTTCTGAACTTCTGGATAAGTTCCCATCTCAATTATCAGGTGGTCAACGGCAAAGGGTAGCTGCTGCGCGTGCTTTGATTTTAGACCCTAAGATTGTATTTGCGGATGAGCCCACAGGGGCTTTGGATTCAAAAAATGCAACTATTTTGATGCAAAAATTAGCTGAAATGAATCAATTGGAAGAGACCACCATTCTCATGGTGACCCACGATTCTGTCGCTGCCAGCTTTTGCAACCGCATCTTGTTTATCCAAGACGGAAAACTATTCCATGAAATCCGACGCGATTATCCAAGAGAAAGTCAAGAAGATTTTTACCACAGAATACTAAAGGTCATGGCAGCGCTAGCTGGAGGTGATGGCAATGTTTTCTAAATTAGTTTCAAGAAATAGCAAGAGAGATCGAAAAAATAATGGCTTGTACTTCAGTTCCATGGTTCTTTCTATCATCTCCTTTTACATCATCCTTTCTTTGTCTCATCAAGATGTGATGGTATTTCTAAAACAAATAGAGAGTCATGCTGTAGATAAACTCTTTAGTATGATTCCCATTCTTTATGTTGCAACGCTCTTTATTCTCTTTTTTCTAGTCTACTTCGCAAGCAGTATGCAGATGGAAAGGAGAAAACATGAATTTGGTGTCTATCTCACACTGGGAATGCGAAGAAGCAAACTGTTCTTGCTACTTCTGCTCGAGGATTTGAGAAACAGTGTCCTTGCCCTTGGAATAGGCCTTCCTATTTCTATCTTGATTTCAGAACTGATCAGCCTAATAACCGCTAAAATTGTGGGACTAGGGATTATTGAACATCAATTTTCTCTATCTACCACAGCTCTATTCTATACGGTCATCGGCTTCCTAGCCGTAAAATTAGCTGTTTTTGTCCTTTTAAGTGCAAAGACGGCCAATAAGGAAATCGGAAACCTGCTTGCCTATTCACCCTCTGGAATGAAGAAACTACTCCCCAAGGGTGTGTACCTTCTTGCTTCCGTCCTAGGGATTTTACTTCTTGGAACAGCCTATTACATGGGTATGAGTGGACGAGCTTGGGAAAGTGTCATAACCATGGGCATCACTGTTCTCTTGGGGACTCTAGGAACTATCCTCCTCTTCTTTGGTATGCGTTTATTTATAGACTTTTTGGTCAAGCTTGGAAACAATCGAAAACTTCATGCCTATAATTTTAGACAGATTCAGGAATTAGTTATCCAGCGCTCAACTATACTGGCTATCTGCTCCCTCTTAATCTTCTCTGCCTTGTGCCTCTTTGGAGCAGGTGTTGCTATTGCAAGTGGCAATTCAGGCAATCAAACCCACGTATTGGATTATACATTTAGAGATAGCAAACAGGAAACAGATGAAAATCTTGATGTAAATACAGTAAAAAAAGAGCTTGAAGCTGCTGGACTAGCATCACAGTTTTCAAAGATTCTGCAAATCAAAGTGGGCATGCCTAAAGAACACGAGTCCGTGTCCTTCGAAGAGGTCATCAAGGAGTTGAAAGAGCAAAAAGACAGCAAGAACAAGGAAATTTTGCTCCGTAAATTTAAACAGTCTACTACTTCCCACCTCATGCCAATTTCCGAATACAATGAACTTAGAAAGGCTGCCAATCTTCCTCCTCTAGAACTAACTAGCAAGGAAGCCTACTTGTATATGGGGAAAGATTTTCTCCCAGACGAAAGTCTCGTCAACTCTGTCCTGAAGACGAAGCCTCAAATCAAAGTCATGGAAAATGATGTAAAATTGATTGGAGAGGTGGAGTCTTTACCGATTGTAACGGATCGTGAAATCACCCTCTCTGTTGCCCTCATAGTCCCAGATGAGACCTTTATGAGCTATACAGACGGTCACTATTCGAACTATGTCAGCGGTATCTTAGCTCCTGATCTAGTCAAGGAAAAAGGCCTGATGAGAGCTATCTCAGATACCAATGAAAAGCTAAATCAAACCTCTCTCGGCTATGAAAGCTATATACAAAATATGGGGAGACAACTATTTTACATTATCTCTGCCAGCTATATCACTATCTATCTGGCTATCATCTTCCTTGTTGTGGCAAATACAATCATTGGCGTTCAATTTTTGATGGGACAAAGACAATCCTACAGACGATACCAAACCTTGATCCATCTCGGAGCCAACTACGAAACTCTTTGTAAATCGTCAGAAAAGCAAATCAATTGGTATTTCGGTCTGCCAATAGCCCTTGCACTTATCAGTAGTAGCTTCGGAGTGGGCTCCCTCCTCACAGGAATAGTACCAGCCAGTGCAAGAATGGCCATGGGGCAGAAATTTATCACAGCCATGCTGACAGTACTGCTCTTAGCAGGCTTTGAAGTCATCTATATCAGAATTGTAAAGAAAAATAGCAACAAGTACTTGTTGTCCTTGATGGAACCCAAAAGAGATGAATAAGGTAGAATAAAATAGGAAAAGGAGGAACCGATATGAAGCATATTCTGGTTATTGAAGATGAAGCCTTGATTCGAGATGAAATTGTCATCTTATTAGAGAAAGCGGGTTATCAAGTTGATAAGTTGACTGACTTCAAAGATACAAGCCAGCAAGTGCTGCAATACGATACGGATCTAATCATACTGGATTTGAATTTGCCAGGAGAAACAGGTTTTCAAATTTGTAAAAATCTCAAGTCAAAACGCTCTGTGCCTATATTGGTTCTCACTTCCCGTGAACAATTAAAAGATGAGATCTACGCCCTAAAATTAGGGGCAGATGAGTACCTAACAAAGCCTTTCAAGAAAGAAAGATTTTTGGCACGCATAGAAAACATCTTGAGACGCTATGAAGGTAGGCAAAATCTACTTGAAAAAGATAATTTTCTGCTGGATAGACAGACCTATACCCTTTATATCAATGGACACTCGATTTTACTCCCCCAAAATCAAGGGAAATTGTTAGAAACTTTATTAGTGGCAACTGATTCTGTCGTCACAAAAGAAGAACTAAGCATGAAACTGTGGAATACAACTGAGTTCATCGACGAAAATGCCCTACAAGTAAATATTGCAAGGCTAAAAAAAGTGATGAAACAAGCTGGCATTGCCCTTCAAGTCAAGTCCGTCAGAGGTATTGGTTACAAGCTAGAAGAGGTAAGTCCAGATGAAACCTAATCTAAAATATCTAGCTACTTATCTGCCTTGGTTACTTGTTCTTTTAGCATTTGACCTATTTACAGCTGTCCTGCTTTGGCTTTCAGATGTGAGAATGTTTCAAGCCCTCATCCTTCTCTATATTTTAGCCACCGTCCTGCTTTTTTTCATCCTATCATTCTTACTTATAAGAAAAGAAAGAAAAAAATCCGCCGCCTATAAAGCCTTCATAGCCAATCCCAAGACGGACACTGAGCTTGAATTATTGCATTTATCAAATTCCTCAGAGAAAGAAAGCATTGAAAAAATGGCAGATACACTTTATCAAAAGCAGGCTGAAATAGGAAAACTCAACTCATTACTAGCCGAGTATGAGGACTATGTTGAAAAATGGGCGCATGAGATTAAACTCCCTCTGTCGCTTCTTTCCCTCCTTTTAGACAATCAAAGTGACCAGTTGCCGAAGGATACAGCTTTTAAGTTGGACCATGTGAAAAATCAAATCCAAGAAAATGTATCACAGATCCTATTCTACTACAGGGTGAAAAGTGAGAAAAATGATTTTCTATTTGAAGACCTTGACCTAGAAGAGTGTGTCCATGATCTTTTGGAAAACTATGATCCCTTGCTCAAAGAAAAGAATTTTACGATTAAGTTAGAAAACATACAAGGCACCTGCTACACCGATCAACGCAGCTTTGAATTTATCCTCTCTCAAATCCTCGCCAATGCCCTTAAATATAGCTCTGACAAGCCCAAACTCAGTATTTCTATGTCAAAGGATAAGGGGCGTACAAGTCTGATTATTAGGGATAATGGCTGCGGAGTTAAAGCTTGCGACCTCCCTCATATCTTTGAAAAAGGATTTACAGGTGCTTCAGGTGAGACAAGGAAAAAATCGACAGGCATGGGTCTCTATCTGGTCAAACAATTAGCAGATGCTTTAAAAATCGAAATCACAGTAAAATCCGAATGGCTGCAAGGATTTGAAATCTCTCTTTCTATTTAATCAATTTTTCGATTAAGAAAATTGCCTAATCATAGAAAGTACATATTTTATATAAAAAAGGAAAGCACTTCTGCTTCCCTTTTTATTTGCGTTTTTTCTTAGCTTTTTTCATTTTATTCGCCATGCGTTTCATAGACTGTTTCATGGCAAATTCACCAATTTTACCTTTAAGTCCGCCACCGAACATCTGGCTCATATCTGGCATTCCTGCTCCTCCAAGAGCTGACAAGTCAGGCATGCCGCCTTGTCCCATCATTCCTTCAAGGGCAGACATATCCATCCCACCCATATTTGGCATATTCTTAGGAAGGTTATTTGGATTGATTCCCATCTGCTTCATCATCTTATTCATATCTCCAGACATGACACCTTGCATGAGCTGTTTAGCCTGGTTAAAGTCCTTGATAAATTTATTGACTTCGACAAAGGTATTCCCAGAACCTGCAGCGATACGTCGACGGCGACTTGGATTTAACAGATCAGGGTTTTCACGTTCTTCAGGTGTCATCGAAGATACGATGGCGCGTTTACGAGCAATCTGACGCTCATCTACCTTCATGTTTTGAAGGGCAGGGTTGTTAGCCATACCTGGAATCATCTTGAGCAAGTCTTCCATAGGCCCCATGTTTTGCACCTGATCCAATTGATCAATGAAATCATTGAAATCAAAGGTGTTTTCGCGCATCTTCTCAGCCATTTCAAGAGCTTTTTTCTCATCGTATTCCTGAGAAGCTTTCTCGATCAGAGTTAGCATGTCCCCCATACCAAGGATACGGCTTGACATACGATCTGGGTGGAAGGTTTCGATATCTGTAATCTTTTCACCCGTACCAGTGAACTTGATAGGTTTTCCAGTGATGTGACGAACGGACAAAGCAGCACCGCCACGAGTATCCCCATCAATCTTGGTAAGGATAACCCCAGTCACTTCTAACTGAGCATTAAACTCACGGGCGACATTGGCCGCTTCCTGACCAATCATGGCATCAATGACGAGCAGGATTTCATTTGGTTGAGCCAAGGCCTTAACATCACGAAGCTCATTCATCAAGAACTCATCAATCTGCAAACGCCCTGCCGTATCAATCAAAACATAGTCGTTGTGGTTGGACTGCGCTTGCTCCAAACCTTGTCGAACAATCTCAACAGCTGGAACCTCTGTTCCAAGTGCAAAGACAGGCACATCTATCTGTTGTCCAAGTGTTTTCAGCTGATCGATGGCTGCTGGACGATAAATATCCGCCGCAATCATCAAAGGACGAGCATTTTCCTCTTTTTTAAATTTGTTAGCAAGTTTTCCTGCAAAGGTTGTTTTACCAGCCCCTTGCAAACCGACCATCATAATGATTGTCGGAATCTTAGGTGACTTGATAATTTCTGCCGTATCAGAACCTAAAACAGCTGTCAGTTCCTCATCAACAATTTTGATAATCTGTTGCGCAGGATTAAGAGTATCAATGACCTCATGTCCGACTGCACGTTCACGAACCTTCTTGATAAAGTCCTTTACAACAGGCAAAGCAACGTCGGCTTCCAGCAAGGCCAAGCGAATCTCTTTAGTCGCTTCTTGGACATCAGCCTCAGAAATTTTTCCTTTTTTACGTAGGTTTTTAAAGACGTTCTGTAAACGTTCAGTTAAACTTTCAAATGCCATTTTTTTCTCCTATTTACTCAATTCAGTGGAAATCGTCCGAAATGTTGCAAACACTCAAGTTCCTCGGGTGTGATTTCTTTCATGATTTCACTTGGATATCCCCAACAGCTAAAACCTATTTGCATAGCTTTGGAGATATCATTGGGCGAGATAATCTGTAGTCGAGTAGGAAATGGTTCCTCTGCGGCTAATAGTTTGCAAGGTAATCCTTGATAAATAACTAGACTGCCCATGATTACTCCCGATTGTCAATGCTTGTTAAAATTTCTATCTGCTCCTGCAGAAAGTCATCCTTGGGATAACGCTCCAAAATCTGGTCAAAAATCTGACTGCGGACAATGTAGTCCGAGTACATGTGTAATTTCATCTCATAATCTTCTAGAATCTTTTCCGTCCGCTTGATATTATCATAGACAGCCTGACGACTGACACCGAACTCTTCAGCAATCTCAGCCAGACTATAATCATCAGCATAATAGAGTTCTATATAGTTCATCTGCTTGTCTGTCAAAAGCGCCGCATAAAATTCAAAAAGGGCGTTCATACGATTGGTTTTTTCTATTTCCATAACCTTTATTATACCAAAAAAACGATTATACTGCTAGAGTAGAATCACTTCAAATAGAGCAAGAACAAAAAAAGAACCTTGCAAAGCAAGATTCTTTTAGTGTCTGACTTAAATAATTGTTCTTCTGGGAACTAAATCGAATTAAGCTTCGATTTCTGTAACCATACCTGAACCAACAGTACGTCCACCCTCACGGATAGAGAATGTAGTACCTTGTTCTACGGCGATTGGGTGGATCAACTCAACGTCGATAGTCACGTTATCACCAGGCATTACCATTTCAGTACCTGCTGGAAGTTCGATTGAACCTGTAACGTCAGTAGTACGGAAGTAGAATTGTGGACGGTAGTTGTTGAAGAATGGAGTGTGACGTCCACCTTCTTCTTTAGTAAGGATATAAACTTCACCTTTGAATTTAGTGTGTGGGTTGATTGAACCTGGTTTAGCGATAACTTGTCCACGTTCGATTTCGTCACGTTGAACACCACGAAGAAGGACACCTACGTTATCTCCGGCAAGACCTTCGTCAAGTTGTTTACGGAACATTTCAACACCAGTAACAACTGCTTTTTGAGTTTCTTCTTTGATACCAACGATTTCGATTTCGTCGTTAACACGAACAGTACCACGGTCGATACGTCCTGAAGCAACTGTACCACGTCCAGTGATTGAGAATACGTCTTCGACTGGAAGAAGCAATGGTTTGTCTGTGTCACGTTCTGGTTCTGGGATGTACTCATCAACAGTGTTCATCAATTCCATGATGATGTCTTCGTATTTAGAGTCACCTTCAAGAGCTTTAAGAGCTGAACCTTGGATAACTGGAAGATCGTCACCTGGGAAGTCGTATTCTGACAAGAGGTCACGGATTTCCATTTCAACCAATTCAAGCAATTCTTCGTCGTCTACCAAGTCGATTTTGTTCATGAAGACGATAAGGTGTTTAACACCAACCTGACGTGAAAGAAGGATGTGCTCACGAGTTTGTGGCATTGGTCCGTCAGTTGAAGCTACTACAAGGATAGCTCCGTCCATTTGAGCGGCACCAGTGATCATGTTTTTAACGTAGTCCGCGTGTCCTGGAGCGTCGATGTGAGCGTAGTGACGTTTTTCAGTTTCGTACTCAACGTGCGCAGTGTTGATAGTGATACCACGTTCGCGTTCTTCTGGAGCAGCATCGATAGACGCATAGTCTTTAGGTTGGTTAACTGCTGAAGGCAAGCGACGTGCCAAAACAGTTGTGATAGCTGCAGTTAGGGTAGTTTTACCGTGGTCAACGTGTCCGATAGTACCAATGTTAACGTGTGGTTTACTACGATCGTATTTTTCTTTTGCCATTTGAGTAAAAGCCTCCAATAAAATATATTTTATAGATAGACAGTAGGCAATACAGTCTAACTTTCCTTACTATTTTATCAAATTTCAGCTAAATTGCAAGTGTTTTACACACATTTTGTGAATTATTCTAAATCTCATAATTTCCCATTCTTTTCCAACAGAATCATTTAAAACACTTTTGACTAGTCTAACCTCAAGTCTTTTTATCAAAAAAAATCAGGTCTCCCTGATTTTTAGATTGATTCTGATTTTTCCAGTTCTTTTTCTTTGGCTTCTTTATGATTTTCATATAATTTCGCCAAGAACTTAGTAATTTCTTTTAGGATAGAATATGTTGGCACTGCTACAATCATTCCGATAACACCATAAATATTGCTAGAAAGTAAGAGAAGGACCAGAATGGTGATTGGATGAACCTTCATAACCCCTCCGACGATACGAGGGTAGAGGATATTCCCATCCACCTGTTGGATAATCAGCATATAAATTACTGCAATGAGAACTCTGTGCGGATCAGTAAAGACATTGGCAATAATCATGGGAATCAGACCGATACTTGGTCCAACATAAGGAATCAGATTTGCCAAACCAGAAAAAATAGCAAAGACTAGAGCATATTTCAACCCTATCGTACTGTATCCAATATAGGCCAAACATCCGATAATAACAGCATCAATCGCAATCCCACTGATATAACGTGCAATAGTGGCGTTCAGATTCTTCAAGAGACTGGAGAAGTTTAATTTATCATGTTTTAGGACTGTTCGTTCCAACATCGGAAGGAATTTATGACCATCAAGCAAGAAATAAATCAAAAAGACTGGTGTCATAATGAGAATCAAAACAGTACTAAACAAGGCTGAAAGAACGCTACCTAAACTATTGCTCACACTGTTGAGAATGTTTTGCAAAATATCAACGTAAGATAAATTCAACTGTTGAATGGTTTTTTGAATATCAATATTTTGAAAGATTGGATTCATTGATAAATCATATATCAAATCTTGCAAGCGGCTATAGATATTCTGGCTAGAAATAATCAAGCTTGTCAACTGATTGATCAAAATCGGTAGCAAGTAGACTACCCCTACTACTATTGTACCAATCAAGGCACAAAGAGTGATGAGCACACCTATCAAACGATTGACTTTACATTTCTTTTCTAGAAATGTTACGATGGGATTTGTCAGGTAATAGAAAAATCCTCCGAGCAAAAATGGAATCATAATGGTATTAGCTACCATCACAAAAGGTGTGACAATCGCTCCCATCTCTCTCCAAAGGTAGAAAATAAGAGTTAATAGTAAAATTTCAGCTGTCCAAAAAAATAACTTGTTTCTACGGAACATAGGCGCCTCCTTCCTTCTATTTTACCATAATTCTTCAAAAAGATAAGATGGCTTTACTATAAAAACGAGAATATTTTTTCGCTTTGTGATAGAATAAAACTACTATGAAGAAAATAATTTTATCCTTACTAACTCTTATCATTTTTGGCACAGCCATTCCTACTGTATCTGCGCAAGATTTTGATGTTGCTGCCAAGCATGCCATTGCTGTTGAAGCAAACACTGGGAAAATTCTCTACGAAAAAGATTCTACTCAAGCTGTTGAAATTGCCTCTATCACCAAGATTCTCACTGTCTACCTAGTCTATGAAGCCTTGGAGCAAGGTACAATTAGCCTATCTACCCCAGTTGATATCTCTGACTATCCATACCAACTCACGACCAATTCTGAGGCGAGTAATGTCCCTATGGAAGCGCGCAAGTATACAGTGGAACAATTATTGGAAGCAACTCTAGTATCAAGTGCCAATAGTGCAGCCATTGCTCTTGCTGAAAAGATTGCTGGTTCAGAGAAAGACTTCGTTGACAAGATGAGGGCGAAACTTCTTGAATGGGGTATCAAAGATGCTACTATTGTCAATACTACTGGACTTAATAACGAAACACTTGGAAATAATATCTATCCTGGTTCTAAAAAGGATGAAGAGAACAAGCTAAGCGCTTACGATGTTGCAATCATCGCTCGAAACCTCATCAGAGATTACCCTCAAGTTTTAGAAATCACCAAGAAATCTTCATCAACATTTGCTGGTATGGAAATTCACTCTACTAACTATATGTTGGAAGGAATGCCAGCATATCGAGGTGGAGTTGATGGGCTCAAAACTGGTACAACAGACAAGGCGGGAGCTTCTTTCGTTGGAACAACTACCGAAAAAGGGATGCGAATCATCACTGTTGTCTTAAACGCTGACCAGCAAAACAGCAATCCTTACGCTCGCTTTACTGCTACTTCTTCTCTTTTGGACTATATAACATCTAATTATGCTCTCAAAACAATTATCCAGAAGGGAGAGGCCTACAAAGATAGCAAAGTTTCTGTACTTGATGGGAAGGAAGATACCGTAACTGCTGTTGCTAAATCTGATATCACTGTCATACAACGATTGGGAAGTCGAGCATCATCAAGCCTGCAGTTCACTCCAAAAACTAAGGCAGAGACAGCGCCACTAGAAGCTGAAACTGTTGTTGGTCATCTAACCTATGATGACCAAGATTTGGTGGGTCAAGGCTACCTCACTTCAGAAAAACCATCTTTTGAAATGGTCTCTAAAAAGAAAGTTGAAAAAGCCTTCTTCTTAAAAGTTTGGTGGAATCAATTCATCCGTTTTATCAATGAAAAACTATAAAAAAAAATCGCGATTCTTCGCGATTTTTTCATATTCTTTAATTTATTTCATCTCTTTAAAAGCTGCTTCAGCATCTGCATTGCTAATAGCACCAAATTGGATTTTCCCGATTTTTCCTTGACTATCAATCAGGTATTCTGTTGGAATACTACGAATTTGGTAGGCTTGGAAGGTAGTTGCCTTGGTATCATATAGAACTGGTATATCCTTATAGCCTTGTTCTTGGTACCATTTCGGAAACTCTTCAACTGTTTTTTCACCTTGTAGTCCTGGTGCGACGACACTTAGTATTTCAAAATCTCGATCTTGTTTGGCAGCTAATTCCATCAACTCGGGCATACTCTTTCGACAAGGTCCACACCAAGAGGCCCAGAATTTCAAATAGACTTTTTTCCCTTTATAGTCTGATAACTTGACTTCTTTACCATCCATGGACTGCAAGGTGAAGTCTGGCGCATCCTTTCCTACTGCGATTTGTTGTACAGTAGACTGTTTGGGACTTTCTGATGGTTTGGTTTCTTTTTCGCTACAGGCAATCAATAAAAATAAAGACATGAGGCTCAATCCCGCAAAAATAACTTTTTTCATCTTTTTCTCCTTTTATCCAAGAATTCCTGACAAGGCATTTAACTGCCCTAGCATTAATAACAATCCCATCAAAATAATCAAGGCTCCTCCGATTTTCTTTAGTAGGATCATATAGGGTTTTAATTTACTAAAATAGGGCATAATCCAGCCCGAAGCCAAGGCCAAAACAATGAAAGGAAGGGCCATTCCCAATGTGTATACTAATGTTAACACGGCTCCTTGCCAAGCACCATTGCCACCTGAAGCTGCTAGGGCCAAGACCGAACTTAAAACCGGTCCGATACAAGGGGTCCAACCAAAACTAAAGGTTATCCCAAGTAAAAAGGCTGATAGATAATGATTTGACTTTGATTGTTTGAAAGTGACTGTCTTTTGAACTTCCAGTTTATTAAAATGCAAGATTTCCATCTGGTGAAGCCCCAAAAGAATAATAACTACTCCCATAGCATAACGAAACCAGTCTGCATAGAGCATGTGCCCTAGGAATCCAGCTCCAAATCCCAAAATAAAGAAAATAAGAGAGATTCCAGCAATAAAGCACAAGGTCCGAATTAAGCCCGACCATGCAACCTCTCTTCCGAAAAATCGAAAGCTTTTCGAATTCCCCTGATCATCCAGTAAAATACCAGCATAGACAGGCAGCAAAGGGAAGATACAGGGTGAAAAGAAAGACAGAATGCCTGCTAAAAAAACTGATATTAAAAATATAATAGATTCCAACGAAATACCTACTTTCACAAAATTCTAATCTTATTTTACTACAAAAGAAAAAATTTGTGACAACTTTGCTACGCTTGTCTATTTTATCTAAACTTGACACAAAAAAAGGAGCTAAGCTCCTTTCATTTTAATACGTTCCTTCTTCACCTTGACTAGTCAAGATAACTGGACCGTCTTTAGTAATCACAAACTGGTGTTCATATTGGCAAGACAGGCCGCCATCAATAGTCTTATGAGCCCAACCAGTCTTTATATCTGTATCGATTTCCCAGTCTCCAGTATTGATCATGGGTTCAATGGTTAGTACCATTCCTTCACGGAGACGGAGTCCACGACCTGCAACACCGTAGTTAGGGACCATTGGCTCCTCGTGCATAGTTGGACCGACACCGTGACCAACCAAATCACGCACTACACCATAACCGCGACTTTCAGCATATTCTTGAATTGCTGCACCGATATCACCGATACGATTTCCAACAACTGCTTGCTCAATCCCTATATACATAGCTTCCTTGGTCACGTCCATCAGGTTTTTCACTTCTTCAGACGGTGTACCAACCGCATAAGCCCAACATGAGTCTGCTAGACCGCCAGTATAGTTTTGAGTGTATTTTTTCATTTGCTCAACATTGTTGAAGTTGAGTTTAGATACATTGAGGTCGGATTTTGAAATCGGACCTCCGAGTACCATGTCAACCTTGAGCAAGTCGCCATCCTTCAAGGTGTAATGACGTGGAAAAGCGTGAGCTACTTCGTCGTTGAGAGAGCAACAAGTGGCATAGGGATAATCCATGACTGCACCATCCACGCCAATCTGAAGTGGAAGGAAATTTTCCTCTTTGCAACGACGACGAACATACTCTTCTACTTCCCACATATCCACGCCTGGCTTAATCAAATCACGTAAGCCGATATGGATACTAGCTAGGAAATCACCAGCCTTGTTCATGGCTTCGATTTCACGTGCTGATTTTAAAGTTATCATTTTTTCTCCTAGATTCTAATTGATTTTGACTGTAACGTTTGCTTTTGAAACAATCTGGTGACCATGATAAATATCATAATCAATAATAGCCGAACGTCTCGTGTGGTGAATAATACGTGCCTGAATCCGCAAAGTATCATCTATCTGAACAGCTTGTAAGAAGTAAATTAGCATCTGCTCGATGATTAAATTGCGTCTGCTATTTGCCACCAAATCCTGTGTCATGTGAGTTAAAATTTCAGCAAGAACACCATTTGCTAAAACCCCATTTTTCTCAAGCATAAAGGGTTCAACTGTAATCACAACTTCGTCGTGATGATAAGACAACTTTTGTCCGATTTGCTCTGAAAAAGTCGGCAAAGCCGAAACTTGAGAGCGGCTCATCTTATCCATGACATCTCGTCTCGTTACAACTCCGAGCAAAGTTTGATTGCTTCTCACGACTGGGACCATCTCAAAGTCCTCTGCGATCATCCGTTGACTGACATTGGCAATATTAGTCGCTAATCCTGTCACGAAAATGCTGCGCGTCATCACCTTATCAATCGTCGTGCTAGGGGATTTGTCCCCTGCATCACGCATGGTAACAACTCCCACAACCACTTGATGCTGATTGATGACTGGGAAACGACTACTTCGATTCTTGCGTACCAAGTCTAGATAATCTTTCACTGTGTCCGTTTCTCTTAAGAAACCATACTCATGACTGGGACGATAGAGCTTTTCAACTGTTAAAATATCTGTCTTAATCTGCACATTTGACAAAGCTCTATTGATCATGGTCGCTACTGTAAAAGTATCATGCTTACTTCTCAGGACAGGAATACCCTTTTTATTGGCAAGAGCTAGTACATCCTCGTGCACATGAAAGCCACCCGTTACAAGGACCGCATTTTCATTTTCCAGAGCTAAAAGTTGAATACGAGTACGGTCACCTACGATCAAAAGACCACCATCATTCAGATAGGACAAGATATTATGCTCGGTCATAGCCCCAATGGAGAATTTGCTAAATTCTCTGTCCAAACCTTCTTGACCAGCCAAGACTTCAGATGAGGTTACTTCTGCAATCTCTGCATAGGTCAGTTTTTCAATAGCCACTTTCTGAGATTTCACACGAATGGTCCCACTACGAGGTCGAGTTTCTACAATTCCACGGTTTTCAGCTTCTTTAATGGCACGATAAGCCGTCCCATCACTGACACCTAGGTGATTTGAAATACTACGTACACTAACTCTCTTCCCAATTGGTAGCTCTTCCAGATAACTTAAGATTTCTTGGTGTTTACTCACTGAATTCTCCTTTAACGTATCGAAATTCAAGGTAGTCTCTCATTTTTCGTGTATAGCGATCGCTCCCCTTAAACTGTCGGAAGAGACTAAAGCCCGATTTTAAGGCTACTTTTTGACTAGCTTGATTCTCCAAATGAGTGATGATGGATAATTGTTTTAAACCAAATTCTTCAAATGAAAGCTGACAAAGTTTGGTAACTACTTCTGTCATAAAACCTTGCGACCAAGAATCCTTTCTTAAGAAATATCCAATCTCAGCTTCTTTTTTGATTTCGTCTATTTTTTCAAACTTGATGGAACCAATCATTTCCTGATTGTCTTGGCTACAAATTGCCCAAACACCCAAAGGAGCCTTCATAAAATAGTTGGCAAGTGCGTATTGACTCTCCTCTAAACTTGCTTGGCAAGGAAAAATAAATTGCAGATTTTCAGGATTGGAAGCAATCTCATAAAAAGCTTGGCTGTCACTAAAAAAGAAAGGACGCAAATACAAGCGCTCCGTTTCAAAGAAAGAAAACATTGCTAATTTGGTCCAAATATTCATAATCACCTCAACGGTTTAGTCTTCAACAAGTGTAATATCCGCTCCAAGACTACGCAATTTTTCAATAATATCTGAGTAACCACGAAGGATAAACTCAATATTTGTAATTTCAGTCTGGCCTTGAGCCATCAAACCAGCGATGACAAGTGCAGCACCAGCACGAAGATCTGTAGCTTTCACCTTGGCACCATGTAGAACACGCCCACCAGTGTAGAAAATATGGTCATTTGTAGTCGTAATATCCGCATCCATTTTTGCTAACTCAAAAACATGGTTGACACGTTTTTCGTAAATGGTGTCAATAATGGTACCACGACCTTGAGCAGTTAGTAAAAGTGGTGTGATTGGTTGTTGCAAATCAGTTGCAAACCCAGGATAGGGTGCAGTTTTGATATTGATGGCCCTCAAATCGGACTGTTCTTCAACGAAGATGCTGTCTTCTGAGACCGTCATACGAACGCCCATTTCCTCTAGTTTGGCGATAAACCCTTCTAAGTGTTCATAGAGAACGTTGTTAATACGAATTCCTTCACCAACTGCTGCAGCAAGTGAAATATAGGTTCCTGCTTCAATGCGGTCTGGAATAACTTGGTGACGCGTCCCATGAAGTTGCTCGACACCATCAATGATGATAATATCAGTCCCTGCACCACGAATGTGAGCCCCCATGTTATTCAAAAGGGTAGCCACATCGATGATTTCTGGTTCACGGGCCGCATTTTCAATGACAGTACGTCCCTTAGCTTTTACTGCAGCAATCATGGTGTTAATAGTTGCACCAACGCTGACAGTATCCATGTAGATACTTGCGCCGTGAAGTCCCTTACCCTGAGCAGACAAATTCATATTGTCTCCCTCATAGCTCACCTTAGCTCCCATGGCTTCAAAAGCTTTTAAGTGAAGGTCAATCGGACGAGGTCCCAAATCACATCCACCAGGAAGTCCAACTGTTGCTTCACCAAAGCGACCTAACAGACTTCCATAGAAATAATAAGAAGCACGAAGGCTATTAATCTTACCATAAGGCATAGGAATGTTTTGAACACCTCTCGGATCAATCTCCAAAACATCATCATAGCGTTTTACTTTCGCTCCCATGATTTCCATAATCTCTACAAGACTAGCAACGTCTGAAATATCTGGGACACAATCCAAAGTGACTACATCATCTGCCAGTATAATAGCAGGGATTAATGCTACAACACTATTCTTAGCACCGCTAATGGTGATCTCACCTTGCAATGGATGTCCACCATTGATGACAATTTTTCTCATGTTATACTCTTTCAAAATTTACTAAAAAGGTCTTTACATTCTATTATACCATAGTTCTCTTATTTTTCCCATTTCTGTTTAATAAAAATCTCTCTCTTTTTATCTTCTAAAATAGAAAAAAGACCCATCATACAAGCACAAAAGCTTGGTATGATAGGCTTTTAAAAGTTTAGATTAACGTACTGTACGGATACGCATCGTGTTTGTACGGACAGCTTCTCCAAGCGGTACACCTGCAACGATAACGATATCGTCACCAGATTGTACAAGACCTGCTTCAACTGCTTTACGTTCAGCGATTTCGAACATATCGTCAGTTGATGATGGAGCATCTGTCAACATTGGGATAACACCCCAGTTCAACATCAATCCACGTTCTGTCAATTCGTCAAATGTCAATGCCAAGATATCAGCATTTGGACGGTATTTAGAGATCAAACGTGCAGTGTGACCAGTCTTAGTAAGAGTTACAACCAATTTGATGTCCATTGAGTTTGTTGCATCTTTAACTGCTGAAGCCATAACTTCTGTCTTAGAGTTACGTTCGAAAGTATCTGAGTTCAAACGTCCGTATTCGTTAAGAAGAGTTTGAGCGTTCTTGTCAATTGTAGCCATTGTTGTAACTGACTCAAGTGGGTATTTACCATTTGCAGACTCACCTGAAAGCATTGTTGCGTCAGTTCCGTCGATAACAGCGTTAAATACGTCTGATACTTCTGAACGAGTAGCACGTGGTTTTTCAGTCATAGTTTCAAGCATGTTTGTTGCTGTGATAACAACTTTACCAGCTGCGTTAACTTTAGTGATAATCATTTTTTGGTAAACTGGAACCATTTCAAATGGTACTTCAATACCCATGTCACCACGAGCAATCATGATACCGTCAGCAGCTTCGATGATTTCATCCAAGTTGTCGATACCTTGTTGGTTTTCGATTTTAGCGAACAATTGAACATGCCCGTTTCCAGTTTCTTCACAGATTGCACGAACTTCATTCACGTCTTTTGCAGTACGTACGAATGAGATCGCGATGAAGTTAATACCTTGCTCAAGACCGAAACGGATATCATCGTTATCACGTTCAGCAAGTGCTGGGAAAGGAATTTTAGTGTTAGGGATGTTTACACCTTTTTGTTTAGCGATAATTCCGTCGTTTTCAACTTCAACTTCAAATTCACGAGTTGCATCGTCTTTAGCAACAACGCGAAGACCAAGTTTACCATCGTCAACCAATACTTGACGACCAACTTCAACATCGTCGTAGATGTCAAGAGCACCCGCAACGTTCAAAGCAATCACTTCACGAGTTGATTTGATTCCTTGTTTAGTTGCAACACGGATTTTTTCACCAGTTTTGTATGAGTACTCTTTAGCTTCACCTTCGAACAATTCAGTACGGATTTCTGGTCCTTTAGTATCAAGAAGGAAACCAACTTTTTTACCTGCAAGTTTTTCTGCAAGTTTAACAGTTGCCATACGTTCACCTTGTTCTTGGTGGTCACCGTGTGAGAAGTTGAAACGGAAAGTGTTTGCTCCTGCTTCAATCAATTTAGCAATGTTTTTTGCTGAAGCTTCAACGTCAAGTTTTTCACCCCAGTATCCGTCATCACCGAATTTCTTTCCACCACGGATTTCAACCGCAGGACCCAAAGTTGCAACGATTTTTACACGTTTATTCATGATTTGTGACTCCTTTATATAATTTGACCTTTTATGGTCATTTTACCAGATTAGTTAAAGTTGATTATGACAAGCTCTTGTTCAAGCTAGCAAGTCCAAGGTCAGCTTTGTGAGGGTTGTTAACAACGATTTTGCCATCAGCAGTTAGGCTGAACAAGGCTCCTTCTTCTGCTGTTCCAAGAATTGGGTTTTCAACCATTTTCTCATTACGAATACCAACAGCGACACCACCGATTCCTTGTTTGAGAAGTTTAACAGCGTGTGCTCCCATACGTGACGCTAATACACGGTCACGAGCGGTTGGTGAACCACCACGTTGGATATGTCCAAGCTCAGTCACACGAAGGTCACTAGTATCTCCTGCTTCCTTGAGTTTTTTACCGAATTCATCGGCTGACATAACCCCCTCGGCCAAAACGATGATGTTGTGTTTTTTACCGCATTCGTAACCAGCTTTGATACTAGCTACGATATCTTCCATCTTGAAGCCTTCTTCAGGAATAATGATTTCATCGGCACCAGTAGCAATACCTGCCCAAAGTGCGATATCACCAGCGTTACGTCCCATTACTTCTACAACGAAAGTACGACGGTGACTTGATGATGTATCACGAATCTTATCAATCGCATCCATTGCAGTAGTAACTGCAGTATCAAATCCGATTGTGAAGTCAGTACCTACGATATCGTTATCGATTGTACCTGGAAGTCCGATAGCAGGGAATCCATGCTCAGTCAAGCGCATAGCTCCGTGATAAGAACCGTCACCACCGATAACAACGACACCTTCGATACCGTGTTTTTTCAACTGCTCAATCCCTTTAAGTTGACCTTCAAGTTGTGCAAACTCAGGGTAACGAGCAGAGTGAAGGAAAGTACCACCACGTGAAATGATGTCTCCAACTGAAGCAGCATCAAGTGGATAGATTTCACCGGCAACCATCCCTGCGTACCCATCATAGATACCAAAGACTTCCATTCCTTCTGAGATTGCTTGACGAACTACTGCACGGATGGCAGCGTTCATACCAGGGGCGTCTCCACCGCTAGTCAAAACAGCAATACGTTTCATTTGGTTTTGCTCCTTTTTCTTTTAACATTCTTATTGATTATACCACATTTCATTTGAAAATTCTTCTATTTTTCGTATTTTTAGCGATAAATCGTTTTCATAGCAATTCCCTCTAATTTTTCCTGTAAAGCAGGGTCTTTTTTTACAAAATAACGGGAGGAAACAATTGTTTTTTCTTCCTCTACATATCTGATAATAACAGGAATAGGGCCTTTATATTGTTCCAAGATATTTGAAATCTCTTTATCGTTGTCGTGATTTTTAACTTGAATCCAGAATCGTTCAGCGACTGCTTCTTTCAAATCTTGTGCAATCATTTGCAGACGACCATCTCGAGATTGAACCTTGCCATTGATATAGTAGAATTTTCCTTCGGATAAAATGGAAGCGAATTTTCGATATTGGTCAGAAAATACAGTTACATCCAGCCGAGACTTACTGTCATGAACCTGTAGAAAGGCCATACTCTCGCCTTTCTTAGTTCGAATGACTTTTATTTTTTGCACTTCAACTAGAAGAGTAGCTTGAGCTCCCTCGGTTAGATTAGCGATTGGCGCCGTCGGATATAGGGCTTGTTTGGCAAGAGTTTGTAGAGGATGGGCACTGATTCCAACTCCAATCAGTTCCTGCTCCTTATAAAATTTTTCTGCCTCTGTAAAATCATCAGCCTCAGTCCAACTATAGTTTGCATCCGCAAAGAGTCCTCCTAACTCCTCAACAAAAACAAACAAATTGGACAGATTCACTAGGATTTTCTGGCGATTCTTGTCAAATTCATCAAAAAGCCCCAGTTCAACTAAAGGCGTCAAAAGTGAGAGTTTCTTGTAATTCTTAGGAAGACGCGTGACGAAATCTTCAATGCTTGAGAAAGGACGATTTTCGATGATCCAATAAGACAAATCTCTTGGCATACCCTTAATGGCTTTTAGACCAAGATAGATTTTCTTCTGTGCAATCTTATCATGATAGGGAATAGTGTTGATTGCTAATTGAGCTACTTCAAAGCCCATCTGCAATGCATCTACAATGTAATCACTACTAGAATAATTCAACATGACTTGAAAGAAAATAGCAGGATAGTGCGTCTTGAAATAGGCAAGCTGGAAAGCCAGGGCTGAGTAGGCGTAGGCGTGAGATCTATTAAATCCATAGCCTGCAAACTTTTCCATCACTGCAAAAACTTGGTTGGCTTTTTCTTCTGAATGCCCAAGTTTCATAGCCCCTGTGATAAAATCTTCCTTCATCAAATGCATCTCTTTAGCATTTTTCTTACCCATGGCTCGTCTGAGAATGTCGGCTTTCCCAAGACTGAATCCTCCAAAGCGCTGAGCCACCTGCATAACTTGCTCTTGGTAAAGCATAATACCGTAGGTTGATGACAGGATGTCCTCCAAGGCAGGATCCAGCACCGTCACCTTTTCCTTGCCGTGCTTACGAGCCACAAAATTATCGATATAATCACTAGCACCTGGTCTGTTGAGGGATGTCGTTGCCACCACTTCTTCGAAAACTTGCGGCTTGACTCGTTTCAAGAGTCGAATGGCACCAGGTTGTTCAAACTGGAAAATACCTTTAGTATTTCCAGCCGCAAAGAGAGCCATGGTTTCTTTGTCTTCCAGATCAATCTCTTCAATTTTTAGATGTATACCTTCTGATTCCGCAAGCAATTCTTGCATTTTTTGTACGAAAGTCAAGTTACGTAAGCCCAGGAAATCCATTTTTAGAAGACCATTAGCTTCAACACCATGAGCATCATACTGGGTGATGAGCATATCCTCACCATATTTTAGAGGAATATAGTCCGTCAAGTCTTGGTCACTCATAACGACTCCTGCTGCATGGATAGAGGTCTGACGAGGATAACCTTCAATCTTTCGAGAAATCTCAAAAGCTTTTTGGTATTCAATCTTACTATTGATAACCTGCCTAAATTGCAAATTCTTTTCATAAGCTGTCGTTAGCGTATCTCGGAAACTGATTTTTTTCGTAATATTTGTTAATTCGTACTCTGGAACACCATAGCGTTTGAAAACATCACGAATTGCCTGTTTTGCTCCAAAGGTCGAATAAGTGACAATCTGCGCAACGTGTTGGCTACCATAGCGATCACGAACATAACGAATGAACTCTGGTCTATATAGGTCAGGAATGTCAATATCAATATCGGGCATGGTGTAACGCTCACGATTTAAAAAGCGCTCAAAAATCAGGTTCTTTTCAACCGGATCAATCCCTGTTATATCAAGTGAGTAAGACACCAGACTACCAACCGCAGAACCGCGCCCCATTCCCATATAGTAGCCTTGGGAGCGTCCAAAACGGAGCAAATCCCAAACTACAAGGAAATAGTCGTCAAAGCCCATATCATGAATCACAGCCAACTCTTCATTCAGTCGCTCACGATAGATAGCTGAGGTTAGCCCCTTGTCACTCAAGCCTTGCTCAGCTCTTGCTCGAAGCTCTTCCACCGCTGGTCTTTCAGGATTAAAGCGAGGGAGTTTTAAACTTGGATCAAGTTGGTATCTAACATTCTCTATCAAACCTTGAAGATTGGCAAGTGCCTGAGAGAAGCGATTTTTAAACCGAGCTTCTAAATCTGAGGCAGGTAAAAAAATCCCTTGTTGTGAATGCACATCCACTTCCCTAAGACTGACATTGTCCTTGACTGCCGACAAGATTTGCAAAACTTGTATATCTTCTTTTTCAAAAGAGTTGACTTGATAGAGTGGAAGAATGGGTCTGGTAAAGACTTCTTGAGGAGTATCAGGACTTACCCCAATAAAATAATCATGGCCTAAATCCAGCTGTTCGATTCCTTCAAAATAAGGAACAATAATGGCAACATCTTCGAGGTGGGTGGTGAAGTCAGACCAATTTTTTCGTCCAGTCATTTTTAAAGTGGATAACTTCATCAAATCTTGGTAACCTTTAGTAGACAGAGCTAGAAAACGGAAAGAAAGCGCCTTCTCGTCTATAATTAAGGTCATTTCAAGACCAATTAAAGGTTGGATGCCATATTTTCGAGTCACCTCTAAAAAGTGATAGGCTGCATAAAGATTATCCACATCCATAATAGCAAGGTGGGAATAGCCATATTCTTTAGCTGTTTGTACATATTTTTCAATCGAAACCACACTTTCCATAAAACTGTAAACAGTCTTGGTGTCGAGCTGTGCAATCATTTCTTCTCCTCCTTGCTTTAGATATAGTACTATTATACCATTTTAAAAACTAGAATGAAAAGGTAGAAGACCATTCCTTTTAAAGTGACTTCATCACAGGTCAACAATATCTTTTTTACCTTATTTTTGATATACTAAATTTAGAATATTTTCAAAGGAGAGCGCCATGCGTTTTAATCAATTCAGCTACTTTCCCGTTTCTCATTCGCAAGTTTTGTACGAGTTATCCCAACTTGGTTTGAAGCTGGTACCAGAACAAGCATCAAAAAAACAACTTGAACAATTTGTCCGCTGGAGTTTTTTCACTTATACCAATACCGATTATGCTCTATCCACTTTAGCTGCAGATAAAGAAACGGACCTTTTGAGCTTCTTTCAGTCTGATAAAGAGTTGACTGCTGATATTTTCTATACTGTAGTTTTTCAACTTTTAGGATTTAGCTATCTTGTTGACTTTGAGGACGCCGAACAATTCCGTAAAGAAACTGGATTTCCTATTGCTTATGGGGATCTCATTGAAAATCTTTATCAATTGCTAAATACGCGAACTAAAAAGGGAAATACCCTCATCGACCAGCTTGTTAGCGATGGGCTTATTGCAGAAGATAATCACTACCACTACTTTAACGGTAAGAGCTTGGCAACCTTCTCTACTCATGATGTCATTCGTGAAGTCGTGTATGTCGAGAGTCGTGTGGATACTGATAAAGACGGACTCCCTGATTTAGTCAAGGTCAGCATTATTCGCCCACGTTACGATGGACAAGTCCCTGCTCTTATGACTGCCAGTCCTTATCACCAAGGCACCAATGATAAAGCCAGCGACAAGGCTCTCTACAAAATGGAAGGAGAGCTTGAGGTCAAGCCTGCCCACACCATTGAGCTTGAGGAGCCTAAGCTGAATGTAGTCGAACCTCATGGTCAAGCAGAAGTCGTCTCAGAAGCTGAAGAAAAGCTAACTCACATCAATAGTTCTTACACTCTCAACGATTACTTCCTCCCACGAGGATTTGCCAATCTCTATGTATCGGGTGTTGGTACCAAGAATTCCCAAGGTCTCATGACCAATGGGGACTACCAGCAGATTGAGTCATATAAAAATGTCATTGATTGGCTCAATGGGCGTTGTCGTGCTTTCACAGACCACACGCGCAAGCGCCAAGTTAAGGCTAACTGGTCAAACGGCAAAGTCGCAACAACAGGAATTTCCTATCTAGGTACCATGTCCAATGGTCTTGCGACCACAGGTGTTGATGGCTTGGAAGTGATCATCGCGGAAGCAGGAATTTCCTCTTGGTATAACTACTATCGGGAAAATGGCCTGGTGACTAGCCCAGGTGGTTATCCAGGTGAGGATTTTGACTCACTTGCTGAATTGACTTACTCCCGCAATCTCTTAGCCGGTGACTATATCCGTGCTAATGAAGCCCACAAAGCGGATTTAGAAAAGGCAAAAGAACAATTAGATCGCAAGACTGGTGACTACAATCAGTTTTGGCATGACCGCAACTATCTGCTCAATGCTCATAAGGTTCAAGCCGAGGTCGTCTTTACGCATGGTTCTCAGGATTGGAACGTTAAACCACTTCATGTTTACCAGATGTTTCATGCTCTTCCAGCTCATATCAATAAGCACCTCTTTTTCCATCATGGTGCCCATGTTTATATGAATAACTGGCAGTCCATAGACTTCCGCGAATCCATGAATGCCTTGTTAAGTAAGAAATTGTTAGGACTTGCAACAGACTATCAACTTCCTACTGTCATCTGGCAGGACAATTCCGCACCGCAAACATGGCAGAGTCTTGATGACTTTGGCAAGCAAGATGAATTGCATACTTTCTCACTTGGAACTGAAGAAAAAGTAATTCAAAACCACTATGATCAAAAAGATTTTGAGCGTTATGGCAAGACTTACCAGACTTTCAACACAGAACTTTACCAAGGAAAAGCCAATCAGATCACCATTGACCTTCCAGTAAGTCAAGACATTCATTTAAATGGTCGAGTTGAGCTGAAACTTCGTATCAAATCAAGTACAAACAAGGGGCTCTTATCAGCCCAACTGTTAGAACTTGGACAAAAGAAATATCTACAGCCTTATCCAGCAGTTTTAAGTGCTAGAACCATTGATAATGGCCGTTACCACATGTTAGAAAATCTCTGTGAACTACCATTCAACCCAAGTGCCCAACGTGTCCTCACCAAAGGCTACCTCAATCTTCAAAATCGAACCAATCTTTTGACGGTTGAAGAAATCCAACCCAATAAATGGATGGACTTCAAGCTAGAGCTGCAACCAACTATTTACAAGCTGAAAAAAGGTGACACACTTCGCCTTGTTCTCTATACTACCGACTTTGAAATCACTGTCCGTGATAATACAGACTATCACTTAACAGTCGATCTCACACAATCCTCCATCACCATCCCCTCATAAAAGGAGTCAGCCTCATATGAATAAATCTGAACATAGACACCAACTCATCCGTGCACTTGTAGCTAAAAATAAGATTCATACACAGGCAGAGTTGCAAGCTTTACTAGCTGAAAACGACATCCAAGTCACACAGGCTACTCTCTCACGCGATATCAAGACTATGAACCTTTCAAAGGTTCGCGAAGCAGAACATTCTTACTATGTTTTAAATACTGGTTCCATCTCCAAATGGGAAAAACGCTTGGAAAACTATATGGAAGATGGCTTAGTCATGCTACGTCCTGTCCAGCATCAGGTTGTCCTCAAAACCTTGCCAGGCCTTGCCCAATCGTTTGGAGCTGTTCTCGATGCTCTCAATTTTAAACAAATCATTGCCACCGTATGTGGTGATGATGTCTGCCTTCTTATCTGTGAAAATGCTGAAGAAGCACAGACTTGCTTTGAAATTCTTAAAAAATTTGCTCCACCATTTTTCTTCAATGACTAAAAAATTCCCCGTGATGAATACAATCACGGGGTTCTGTTTTATCAATGTCGATAGGCTATTTTTCTTCTTTATCAGCCTTCTCATTGCCTTTTTTTTCTTGTGCTAATCTAAGAGCACGTTTGGGATTGAGACGATTAAACAATTCTTCTAGTTTCTTTTCATTCCATACATCTGCCGCAGAAACAAAATTTCCATCTGCATCTCGGAATGATATCGGTTTATCTCCCATATCTGTCTCCTAGTCTACAAATTCAAACTCAAATTTACCGATTCGTACCAAGTCTCCATCCTTGGCTCCACGCGCACGAAGGGCTTCGTCAACCCCCATACCACGTAACTGACGAGCAAACTTCATGACAGACTCATCACGATCAAAGTTGGTCATGTTAAAGAGTTTCATGAGTTTTTCACCAGAAAGTACCCATGTAGCATCATCATCGCGACTAATTTCAAAGGCTTTTTCTTCCTCATCAAAGCCATAGTAAGCTTCTTCTTCCATATCAGACTCGTCATAGAGCAAGAACTCTGAAGTCTTATCCAACAATTCAGCTGTCGCATCCAAAAGGGGCGCCAACCCTTGCTTGGTTAAACCAGAAATCGGGAAGATGGCTGGTAGTTCTTCAAACTCGTCGTAGTTTGCTGCCAATTTCTTCTTGAAGGCTTCAAGATTTTCCTGACTTTCAGGCATGTCCATCTTGTTGGCTACGATGATCTGAGGACGCTCCATAAGACGAAGGTTGTATGATTCCAATTCTTTATTGATAGCAAGGTAATCTTCGTAAGGATCACGACCTTCGCTAGCCGACATATCGACGATATGAAGGATGACTCGAGTGCGTTCAATATGACGAAGGAACTGAGTCCCCAAGCCGACACCCTGGCTAGCTCCCTCAATCAAACCTGGCAGGTCCGCCACGGCAAACGATTCACCTGACTGCGTACGAACCATGCCCAAATTAGGAACAATGGTCGTAAAGTGGTAAGCACCGATTTTAGGTTTAGCTGAAGTGATGACACTAAGCAAAGTTGACTTTCCAACAGATGGGAAACCGACCAAGCCGACATCCGCTAAAATCTTCAATTCCAGTTGCAACTCACGTTCTTGACCTGGTTCCCCATTCTCAGAAATCTCAGGTGCAGGATTTTTTGGTGTCGCAAAACGGATGTTTCCACGACCACCTCGACCACCATGAGCCACGATAAATTCTTGACCATGCGCAATCAAGTCTGTAATGACTTTACCTGTTTCTGCATCACGTACAGTCGTTCCTTGTGGTACGCGAACACGAAGATCTTCTGCACCACGTCCATGCATTCCTTTGGTCATCCCTTTTTCACCAGATTCGGCCTTGAAATGACGGTTATAGCGGAAATCCATCAAGGTACGCAAGCCTTCATCCACAACGAAAACAACGTTACCACCACGTCCACCATCACCACCCCAAGGACCGCCATTCGGAACATACTTTTCACGGCGAAAGGCGACCATGCCATCGCCACCATTACCAGCCTTGACTTTGATCTTAGCTGTATCTAAAAACATACTCATATTTTCTTCTCACTTTAAAAAGGACTGGAAAATCCAGTCATTAGTTATTGTTCCTATCTTAGCAACTTGCTTAGAATCTGCTAAAAGCTCCAAGCGCTGTCGCAAAGATACCAGCAAGGGTTACAAACAACATAATTAGCACGACAAAAAGCGTTACTTTTTCAAACATTGTTTTTTTACGTTTTCCATTATCTCCAAAAGCCATCTGGACTCCTTTTTATTTCTCTTTGTTCTATTCTGATTCTCTTTTAATATTCGCTAGAAACAGGTGCAATTACCCATAAAATCAAGTAAGCAAGTACCCCTGCCCCATAACAAAAGGCAAGAACGCCCCAAATCACACGGACAATGGTAGGGTCAATATCAAAATAGTGGGCTACACCTGCGCAAACGCCTCCAATTTTTTGATCCCTACCACTTCTCATAAATTTTTTTGCCATATTTTATTCTCCTATATTTTTACTAATCTCTCCAGTAATCCCGGATGCTAGATAACTGCTTTTTAGAAGCCTTTAATATTCGTTTGGACTCTTTAACTGGGGCTGAAACAGCCTGCTGAGGTAGGTACAAAATAGTTTTTAAGAATCGCTGTGTCATGGGTTCGTCACCACGTAGTTCCTGCTCAAATTTATTTGAAATAATGGCATCGAGATAAAACTCATGGACTCGTTTTCCAAAATTCTCAGCCGAAATCTCATACAACTTGTCAGCCAATTTTTGCTCATCCATATCTGGAGTGGCAATCAAAGCCTCCAAGATGGCACCTGCAAGGTCCTGTTCTCCATAGTAGAGGGTTCCAAACATCTTGTCACTGATCAGGTTATCAAGATAAGGATTGCCATGAGCAATGACGGGCGTTCCACTGGCTAAACTCTCTAGATAAGTTAATCCTTGGGTTTCACTAGTAGAGGCAGAGATGAAGAAATCTGCAGCCTTATAGTATAAAGCTGTCTCACTTGGAGCAATCATCCCTGTAAAAATCACATGTTTTTGCAGGTTTAATTTCACTGCTTGCTCTTTCAGACTATCAAGATAAGGACCGTCTCCAGCAACGACCAGCTTTACTTTATCTTCTTCTTTCAATACTTCAGCAAAAGCATCTAGAACTGCTTGGATATTCTTCTCGTAAGAAATACGCGAAAGGCTCAGTAGCATTTTCTCGTCTTCCTGAATACCTAACTTCGAACGAAGTTCTTGCAAGTTTTCCTCTTTAATCTCAGGTCGTTCAAACTTAGCTAGCTCAATTCCGGTTGGAATGACACGTTTTTCAACCTTCACTTTGTATTTAGATAAAAGGTCCCGAACAATCTCGCTAGGACAGATCACTCCATCTACATCACGAAGGAAACCTCGCACCAAATATTTTACCATACTCGGACGAATTAGCATGCCCTTAGCAATGTAATGCACATAGTCTTCATACTGGGTATGGTAAGTATGGATAACAGGAATTCTCAATTCTCGTGCAATCCAAATTCCTAATAATCCAAGTGAAAATTCTGTCTGGGTGTGAATGATATCTAGCTGATACTGCTTGGCGATTTCAAGTGCCTTTGTAAAACCTCTATAGGCAAATCGTCGATCTTTAAATGCAAAGAAAGGAACACTTGGAATTCGAATAATTTGCCAATCCTCGTAGCGGTTCACATCTTTATCTGTTGTTGTAAAGATAAAAACTGCATGGCCTTGCTTCTCAAGCTCTGTCTTCAAGGTTCGAATACTGGTCGCAACCCCGGAAACCTGAGGAAAATAGGTGTCTGTAAATAAACCAATTCGCATAGATTACCTCACTTTTTACCTAGAGCAGACTGTTCCCGATAAAATTTTAACCAAATTCCCAGTAAACGCTCTTCTGAATACTGCTTGGATATCCTTTTAGCTTTTTCTTTCAATTCTTTCAACGCTTCAGGATTTTCTTTATATTCTAGGATTGCTTCTCTCATCTCAGAGGCATCACTTGTAGCACGATAATCTCCCTCAAGAATGACCTTATACAGGTCCAAATCCCTTAACATAATCGGCGCTTCACAACTTGCTGCCTCTAAGATAGTCATCGGGAATAGTTCGTTGTAACTTGGTAGCAAGAAGAGATCCGCCATAGCGTAGAGTTCCCGCATCCGTTCCGGTGACACAATGCCTGGGAAAATTAGATTTTTAGGTGGATTGTCCATGATTTTTTTATAGCGTTCATAACCATCTGTCATCCCGCCAAATGAAAAACCACCAGCCCAGATAAAAGTAATTTCTGGCAATTCCTCCGCAAGGCGGATAAAATCATCAATCCCTTTACGTTTCTGAACCTGACCTGCACCGACAACAACAAACTGATCCTCAGCTAAATCCATTTCCTGACGAAGTTTTGCTACTTGGTCAGCTGGCAGTGGATGCCATTTTTCCTTATTTACAAAATTTGGAATATAAGTTACTTTTTCACGTGGAATACCAGCTGCCACCAAATCCTCGATAAACATGGGATTGACCACCACTAGGTGTTCCATTCTGTTGTAAAATGAAAAAACATAGCGCTTGATAATTCCCTTTAAGAAAAATGGAATTTTCAAACTTCCTTCAAGCGTATCAGGCAAAAAATGCACATAGCCAATTTTTCTCCCAGATCGTTTCTTTTGGAATGTAGATAAATAATAAGGGAAATCAATGGTATGAAAGTGAGTTACATCTGCCTCAACAGGAAGGTTTTCCGTAACAATTAACTGATCTTGGGCATCACGATGTAGGAGACGTACCAACTCACGGTAGGCTCCTGACACTCCTTGACCAGCCACTTTTTCACTTGAACTTAGCATATTAATACGCAATTTTTCGTTTTCCATACCTTTCATTATACCATTTTATTTCTAGAAAATCAGCAAAAGAAAGAAGAGACCAAAGGAAAAAGAAGGAGATTTCCTCATTTTCCAATCGTCTCTCACATTTTTCTTAGTCTTTATTTAATTCCTAGGGCGATACGTGCGTATCGGCTCATTTTTTCAACCGTCCAAGCTGGATACCAGACCAATTTAACTTCGGTATTGGTTACTTCAGGCACATCTGTCATCGCATCATGTATCTGGTCTGTTAAGAGGTCAGCCAGTGGACAGCCCATGGTTGTCAAGGTCATATCAATTTCAGTGTGACCTGTGTCCCCATCAAAACGAATTTCATAAATCAAACCTAGGTTGACAATATCAATTCCCAACTCAGGGTCGATGACCTCTTCCAAGGCATTTAAAATGCGAGTTTTAATCGTTTCAATTTGCTCTTCTGTATAAGCCATGTTCATCCTCACTCTAATCTTCAATAAAATCACGAAGCGGTTTGCTGCGACTTGGTTGACGCAATTTTCTCAAAGCCTTGGCCTCAATCTGACGGATACGTTCACGAGTCACGTTAAAGACTTTACCAACATCTTCAAGAGTGCGCATTTTCCCATCGTCCAAACCGAAACGAAGGCGCAGAACGTTTTCTTCACGGTCTGTGAGAGTATCCAAAACCTCATCCAACTGCTCACGCAAGACGATACGAGTTGTGTAGTCCACTGGATTTTCAATCACTTCGTCTTCGATAAAGTCCCCAAGATGGCTATCGTCCTCTTCACCAATCGGTGTTTCAAGCGATACTGGCTCTTGGGCGATTTTCAAGATTTCACGCACCTTATCAGGTGTCATATCCATGCGCTCAGCGATTTGTTCAGGAGTTGGATCTTGACCCAATTCTTGAAGGAGATTACGCTGTTCACGGACAAGCTTGTTAATCGTTTCTACCATGTGGACAGGGATACGAATAGTGCGGGCCTGGTCAGCGATGGCACGAGTGATTGCCTGACGAATCCACCAAGTTGCGTAAGTAGAAAACTTAAATCCTTTTGAATAGTCAAACTTGTCCACGGCTTTCATCAAGCCCATGTTTCCTTCTTGAATCAAGTCAAGAAACTGCATGCCACGCCCTACGTAACGCTTAGCGATCGAAACCACCAAACGAAGGTTGGCTTCTGCAAGACGTTGTTTGGCTTCGATATCACCTGCTTCAACTGCTAGGGCCAATTCTTTTTCCTCTTCGTTGGTCAAGAGTGGAACAACCCCGATTTCCTTCAAATACATACGGACAGGGTCATTAACCTTGGCAGAAGTTGAGCCAATCAAGTCCTCATCACTGAGTTCTGGCTCTTCTTCTGCACTTAGCACACGCGCACTTGGATTCCCTTCGTTATCCGTGATAGAAATTCCAGCATCCTGAATCCGTTGCAAAAGGTCTTCAATGCCGTCTGCATCTAAAGTAAAAGGAATAACCAGACTTGAGTTGATTTCGTCATCTGTTGCTGTTCCTGTTTTTTTGTGGTTACGGATAAAGTCTGCTACTTGCACATCAAATGTCGTTACTTCTTTTTGTTTTGTTGCCATTATTACTCCATTCTTCTCTTTTGGGAAATCAATCGTTGAAATTCTTCCCAGGCTGTATCTGTATCTCCTAGATGACTAGCTTCCTGTACTTTCTTTTTAATCTTTAAATTGTCCTTGCTGAGGAGGGCACGGTTACGAGTCGCTTCGACTTCCACGAGCTCCTGAGACGACATCTCAGCTGGTAAATCCAGGCTAAGTACGTGGTACCAGGCATTTTCAACCTCAGGAGTCTGATGAGAAAGTTCCTCTGATCCGATTTCTCCCTCTACACTTAATAATTCGTAAAGAATCTGAAATTCTGGGGTATCAAAGAAAAAATCTTCTCTTAATCTGTAGTCATTTAGAACAACTGGGTTCTCAGCCATCCTATAAAGGAGATGAGCTTCTGCTCTCATGACTGCTGTCAGTTGCCGCGTCACAGGTAAACTAATCGCTGCTGGAGGTTGCTCCTCTTTGACTCTTTCCTGCCTCTGAACAATCCGACTTTCATTTACAATCTGCTCCACCTGCTGGTAATCAAAGGAAGGGAGATTATCCGCCAGAATGTGGATATAAGAATTCTGGGCAGTGATCGACTTTTCTTTCGCAATTAAGGGCGCAATCTTTTCAATGAACTCGATTTGCGCTTGCAAGTTATCACTATTTTCAGGTTTGAGTTTGTGAATATAGAACTCTATGGGACTGATTCGTGTCTTGGTTAGAAGGTAAGCCAGGTCTTCAGCAGAATTCTTTTGTAAATACTCATCTGGGTCCATGGCATCAGGTACTCGGACAACTTCCACTGAAAAGTCTTTTAACTCCTCCAGAGCTTTGGCTGTTGCTGCCTGTCCTGCCTTGTCACCATCGTAGCTGAGAACTATCTTTTTCGTGAAGCGTTTGAGGTGATCAACATGTTCCTTGCTCAGAGCTGTCCCCATGGAAGCCACAGCATTTTCTATGCCAGCACGGTAGGCCGCGATAACATCCATGAAGCCTTCCATCAGATAGAGTTCTGTGATCTTACCTGTTCCCTTTTTTGCCTTGTCCAAATGATACAATTCGTAACTCTTGTTAAAAATTGCAGTCGAACGACTATTTTTATACTTGGCAGTCTGAGTATCCGTTTCTTGCCAGATACGACCTGAAAAGGCAATAACCTGCCCCTTGTCATTGGTCAAAGGAAAGATGATACGTCCAAAAAAAGTATCATAAAACTGATTGCCATCTGACAAATAAAACAAGCCCGAATCCAGTAAATCCTTTTCCTCAAACTTACCAGATAAGCGTTGGTAAAGATAGTTTCTCTCGGCTGGAGCTAGTCCAATTTGGAAATGATTCAGAACATCGTCCGTCAATCCACGTTTGTAGAGATAAGCCCTTGCTTCTTCTCCCATCTTGGTCGTCATGAGAATTGCATGGTAAAAGCGTGCGGCTTCTTCATGCATATCATATAGAGCTTGATAAGGCGAAGCCTGTTGAGGACGAGACTGGACAGGCATAGCTAGTTGAACACCAACCCGCTCCCCTAAGAGCTGAACGGCTTCCATAAAGGACACACCTTGATATTCTTCGATGAACTTAAAGACATCTCCTGAGCGCCCACAACCGAAACAATGGTAAAACTGTTTGTCTTCAACAACGTTGAAAGAGGGGGTCTTTTCACCATGAAAAGGACAGAGCCCTAAATAGTTCCGTCCAGCCTTTTGTAAAGAAATCACGTCACCTATGACTTCCACAATGTTGGCATTGTTTTTGATTTCTTCAATGACTTGCTTGTCAACCATACACAATACCTCCATCTTATCATAGTTTCACGTTAACTAGTATAGCTTATTTCTGAAAAAAAGTAAACCATTTCATACGCTTTCCGTAATTCTCTTTGCTTTATTTATCTAGATAGAAAGAAGAGATAAAAAACTCAGAAACACTTCTAGGCTTCTAAGTTTTTCTTCACTATTTTTTGATGATTATTTAACTCATCTATTCAAATAATTGATAGTAGTCTGAGATTTTCATCTTGGCTTTTTCTTCTTTATTGAGGTCTTGGATAATACGACCTTCCTTCATAACAATCAGACGATTGCCATACTTCAGTGCATCTTCCATATGGTGGGTAATCATGAGGGCAGTCAGCTTATCTTTTGTGACAAATTCATCTGTTAACTCCATCAAGGCCACACTTGTTTTTGGGTCAAGGGCTGCTGTGTGTTCATCCAACAAGAGCAACTCTGGTCGTTTCAAGGTTGCCATCAAGAGACTCAAGGCCTGACGTTGACCACCTGATAGAAATTCAATCGGAGTGTCCAGATGTTTTTCAAGACCATTTCCAACTTTTTCAATGGTAGCCTTAAACTCTTCTCTATGGCTTGATAGCCTTCTAGGAAGGAGTCCTCTCTTCTCACCACGAAACTTGGCAATCAAGAGATTTTCCGCTACCGTCATACGGGGAGCCGTACCCATCTTAGGATCCTGAAAGACGCGAGATAGGTATTTAGCCCGCTTTTCAGGTGAAAAATGCGTCACGTCCTCTCCCATGATACGGATACTTCCACTTGTTAGAGGTAGGGTACCTGCAATAGTGTTAAAAAGAGTTGACTTTCCAGCTCCATTTCCACCTAGGATAGTAATGAAATCATGTTCAAAAATTTCAAGAGAAACATCATTCAGAATGATTTTTTCCTCGTCAAAGCCATTCGTGATGACTTTGGTAGCATTTTTTAATTCTACAATTGCTGTCATTTGCTAAACTTGACTCCTTTCAGGTATTTGCTTTTGAAGGTTGGAATCATAAGGCAAACTGCCAAAATCAAGGCGCTGTACAAACGAAGATAACTTGTATTAAACCCAAGAGCAATCACTCCCCAAACGAGGAACTGATAAGCGATAGAGCCTACAACGATGGTCATAAGTCGCTCTGCCAAGGTCAAACTCTTGAACAATACCTCACCAATAATCAAGCTAGCAAGCCCTACGACAATCACTCCAATTCCTCGAGAAACATCTGCATATCCTTCTTGTTGAGCAATTAAGGCCCCTGCAAGCGCGATGATCCCATTTGAGAGAACCAAGCCCATGAGTTCCATACGTCCCGTATTGATACCAAAGCTACGAGCCATATCAGGATTGTCACCTGTAGCGATGTAGGCTTGACCTAGTTTGGTATCAAGGAAAAAGAGCATAAGGCCAATAACAAGAGCTACAAAGATTAATCCAGTCAGGAGTTGGTTAAGATCTGAATCAAAAGGCAAGACATCCTGAATTTGCTTGGTTCCAAGAAGCCCCAGATTGGCACGTCCCATAATCATGAGCATGATGGAATGGCAGGAAGTCATGACCAAAATCCCTGATAAGAGAGTTGGTATTTTACCTTTGGTGTATAAGAGACCTGTTGCCATACCAGCTAGGCAGCCCACTCCTACTGCAGCCAAGGTCGCTAAAAATGGGTTGACTCCCTGCGTTATCAAGGTTACAGCGACTGCTCCCCCTAAAGGAAAAGAGCCCTCAGTAGTCATATCAGGGAAATTTAAAATTCGGAAAGTCATAAAGATTCCCAAACCTAAAATCGCCCACACCATTCCCTGAGAAATAATGGATACTATCATAATCTTTCACTCATTTCTTTCTTTAGTAAAAATGGGAGGAGATGTCCCCAACTCCTCCTTTTTCCTTATTCAATCACTTGTCCTGCTTCTTTTAGAACAGACTCAGGGATTGTGATACCAAGTTCTTGCGCTAGTTTTTTATTGATAACTGACTTACCAGTTGAGAAGACATTAACTGGCGTATCAGCTGGTTTTTCACCTTTCAAAACTTTGGCAATCATCTTACCAGTAGCCACACCAAGGTCATGTTGGTCAACTACTACAGATGCTAAACCACCTGCTTCTACCATGGCAGTCGCGCTTGGGTAGATTGGTTTTTTAGCTGTTTGGTTGCTTGATACAACTGTTGGGAAGGCTGATGCGATGGTGTTGTCAATTGGAACCCAGATTGCGTCGACCTTGCTGGTCATCACATTAACAGTTGAAGCAATTTCATTAGTGGAAGGAACGGCAAATGCTTCGACTGTCAAACCTGCTTTTTCAGCATAAGCCTTGAATTCTTCTACCTGTGTTTTTGAGTTATCTTCACTGCTTGAGTAAAGAGCTCCGATTGTTTTGACATCTGGTGTGAGGGTTTTAATCAACTCTACTTGTTGTTCAGCAGGGTTGTGGTCTGATACCCCTGTGATGTTGCCACCTGGTTTTTTCAAATCTTTGACCAAGTTAGCACCGATTGGGTCTGTAATAGCAGCCATGATAACTGGTAGGTCTTTCGTAGCGCTAGCTAAACCTTGAGCCGCTGGTGTCGCAATCCCAACAACAACGTCATTTCCATTTGCTACTAACTGCTTACTCATGGTTGCAACCTTGCTCTGATCGCCTTCAGAGTTCATAAAGTCGATTTTTACTTGGTCACCTTTATAACCTTCTTCAGCTAGTCCATCTTGAATCCCTTGGTAAATCAAGTCCAAGGATGGGTGACTAACAAATTGAAGGACACCAACCTTGGCAACCTTTTGCTCTTCCTTAGCTGCTGGCTTGTTTATTGAAGAATAGATCAAGCTAGCCACTACCAATACTGCTAATCCAGCGATAATTCCAATCAAACGTTTATTTTTCATATTTTTTCTCCTTTAAATCACTTGTAGTATACTCTTTTCACTCAAAACAAGCGACGCCATCGTTTAAATTCCAATATCTTTCCTCCCCATAGAAAAAGTCCTCACACAAAAAACTTGTGTGAGGACGTCGATGCGCGGTGCCACCTCAATTATAGGGAATATCCCTATCGCTCTTTCTCGCATTCACGAGTTGCACTGTAAGGTGTGCTCACCGAATTTTTATGATTTCAAATTCTTAATAACATTCAGCCCAATTTTCATCACTTTCATCTATCTGTTTCCACCAACCACAGACTCTCTTAAAAATTTCAATGATTACTTTCTGAATGTTTAAATTATATCATTTTTCAATTACTTGTCAAGACTATTTTTAGAATTTTTTAAACAATTCAAAAACTTCCCCTTGAAAAAAGAGGAAGTTTGTAGAATATCAGCCTGAATTACGCAAACCAGTTGCAATTCCGTTGATAGTTGTATGGATCAGTTTTTCTTCGTCAGCTGACAATTCGCCGCGACGTTGACGTTTGATCAACTCCAACTGGATGTAGTTCAGGATATTAAAGTAAGGCATACGATAGTTTAGACTGTCTTTTAGGTAAGAGTTTTCTGCCAAGAGTTCGTCATAACCTTCGATAGCTAAAATAACGTCCTTAGTCAACTGCCACTCATCTAAAATAGTGTAGTAGATAGCCTGCACTTCTTCATCTTCACAGAGCTTGGCATATTCAAAGGCAATGTTCATGTTAGACTTAGACAAGACCATGTCCACATTGGAAAGCAAAGATTGGAAGAAAGGCCAGTTTTGGTACATATCACGAAGGATCTCAATATTATCAGGATCTTGATCAATAAATTCTTTGAAGCTTGAACCCACGCCATACCATCCAGGAAACATGACACGACTTTGTGACCATGAGAAGACCCAAGGAATAGCACGTAGGCCACCGATTTCTGTAATAGTCTTACGAGCGGCTGGACGCGAACCGATGTTGAAGCTTGAAATAGCTTTGATTGGACTTGACTCGAAGAAATAGTCATAGAAATGTTCATTTCCAAAGACCAAATCACGGTAGATATCGTAGCTACGGTCCACTACTTGATCCATGATAGCTTCATAACGGTTTGATGTGTTGGTATCACTCTTCTTCTTGGTAATCATACGGTTAATAGCTGCAGAAACCAGCATCTCAAGGTTATAGTAGGCGGCGTCTTTGTTTCCGTATTTGTTTCCAATTACTTCTCCTTGCTCAGTCAAACGGATGCGGTCCTTGATAGACTTGAGCGGTTGAGATGTAATGGCTTCATAAGTTGGACCACCACCACGGCCCACGGTACCACCACGACCGTGGAAGAAGGTTACTTTAACGCCAAATTCGTCTCCAATAGCAGTCAGTTGCTGTTGAGCTTTATATAGAGTCCAACATGATGACAGGTAACCACCGTCCTTGTTACTATCAGAGTAGCCAAGCATGATTTCTTGGTAGTTGTCTTTTGAAGCAATCCATTTTTTAGCCAAAGGAAGAGAGAAATATCTTCTCATGGTTTCTTCCGAATGATCCAAGTCCTCGATAGTTTCAAAGAGAGGAACAATCTGAACGCGGGCTTTTTGGGCATCTACCAAGCCGACTTCCTTAAGCATAATTGCTAGTTCTAGCATATCAGACACGCTGGTTGCATGAGAGATGATGGTTTGACGGATGACGTTTTCACCTAATTTATCCTTCAACTTGCGAGCGGCTTTAAATATAGATAGTTCTTTCTCAAGTAGTTCTGACTTTTCAGCATGAGTTGCTGAGAGGATACGAGGATCTTCTTCCAGCTCTTTTAAGAGGAGGGCGCATTTTTCGTCTTCAGACAGATCGCTATAGTGATCGTTGATACCAGCTGATGCTAACAATTCAGCCACACAGGCTTCGTGAACGCTAGAATCCTGGCGCATGTCGATAGAGGCAAGGTAGAAGCCAAAGATTTCAACTGCTTGCATCAGCTCGACAAATTCTCCTGAGATCAGGTATTCCCCCTTGTTCTCAAGGAGAGAATCCCGGATAGCTAACAAGTCTTGGTAAAATTCATCCGCGGTAGCATATCTTGGATGAACATCCTTATCTTCGATAAGATAGGTCTTGGTTGCCCGCATCTTAGCTTGGATGTCAAAGAGGGCACGACGATAGAGTTCTTTTTCACGATAAATGGAGTTATCCTGTGACTTAAGAGCCATCTCACGAACCTTGTCACTGACATTCACGATGCTGGTTGACAGTGAAAATTCACGATAGAGGTTATAAATCTTCTCATCGTAATAATTCATGATGACTTCACACTGGGTCAAGGCTGATTTGTTGAGGGTTTCCGCTGTTACGAAAGGATTCCCATCACGGTCTCCTCCGATCCACATCCCCATGGTAATCGGTTTTGGATGTTGGAGCTCGATACCTTGTTCTTTAGCTAGTTTCTTATACTCAGCCGTCAAACGTGGAACAGCATTCAAAAAAGAACTTTGATAGTACTCCATCACGTTGGTGATTTCGTTGGTTACTTTCAATTTCTTCTCGCGAATCATGTCCGTTTGCATGATAATCTCAATATAACGACGGAGATCGGTGTGCCATTTTTCTTTGTTGATCAAGCCTAGTTTGACATCACGGTACTTACGCAAAAGAGTATGGATGTGATTGGTCAAATCCAACATACTCTTACGTTGTACTTGAGTAGGGTGGGCAGTCAAAACTGGAACTACATTCAGCTGCTCCAAAATTGTAGCCGCGTTTTCTTTTTCAGCCACCATCTTAATGGTTGTTGACAGTTTTCCTAGATAGTCTTGGTCCACATTGTTTTGGTGATTGATCTCATAAGCCAAATCCACATCCTCAGAGATATTGATCAAGAGTGGAAGGATTGAGAAATAGCGTGAAATGTAAATCATTTCTTCATTCGAAAGACTGGTCACTAGGTCATTGAGCCCTTGATAATTCTCGCTAGTTGATAATTCCTTCAACTGGATAATCTTTTCAAAGGTTTCTGGCGCTAGCATATTTTTTGTGATATCTTCTAATAGCTCAGTCAGAATCAAGACTTCTTCTTGGACGACGGCTTTATTACTATAGTTTTCTAATTTTTGAAGAGACATATACTTTCCTTTCCATTCAATCCTTATAGAGTAACAGAAGTTTGACCTTCGAATTCTCTGATAAGTTTGGCACGTTTTTCACTAGCATCGATATTTAGTACAAAGGCAATGGCTACGGATAAGACCAGAAGGCTATTCCCACCTTGTGAAAGAAAGGGGAAGGTTACCCCTGTAGAAGGAATCAAACCGGAAATCCCACCGATATTGACAAAGACCTGAACAAGGATCATACCTCCGACACCGATAGCAACCATGGAGTTAAAGGGATCCTTAGCTCGAATACCGACTAGGATGATTCTCAAAATCAAGAAGAAGAGGAGTGCCAAAATCATACTCGCTCCTACAAATCCAAATTCCTCAATAACGATCGAAAAGACAAAATCCGTATGGGCTTCTGGCAGATAACCACGCTTTTCGATGGAATTTCCTAATCCTAGTCCAAACCAGCCACCATTCACCATGGCATAGTAGGAATTTGCAAGCTGGTGTCCAGCACCTGCCAAGTCATTAAAAGGATTAAAGAAGGCGCTGAAACGTTTGGCAACGTAGCCAAACACTGGAATTTGAGAAAACTTTTCAACCCCGACAAAGCGAATGACAGACAAGACTAGAATCGAACCACCTGCCAAAAGAGCTAGGAAAGTTGAAAACCAACGGTAAGCAATCCCACTGACTGTATACATAATCAGTGATACCATCACCAAGATAGTCGCATTTCCCAAGTCAGGGAAAATTCCCAAACTACCAATCAAAACCAGTAAAACGAAACGCCAGTCGTTAAAAGCTCGAGGTAACCACTGATTCTGAGTCAAGACTTGGAAGTCGTAAACAGCTATCTCATCTTGCTGTTTTGAGAATCGATGGGCTAGGTACCAAATAATGATAATCTTAAGGTACTCCGCAGGCTGAATCGTTACAGGTCCTACAGAAATCCAACCGTAGGCACCATTGACTGGAGTTCCAATTAGCCGAGCCAAAGCTAGGAGAATCATCTCTACAAACATAACAATAAAAATCAAGCGTTCATTTCTTAAAAAACCAAGTTTCAGTTTATAAATTAAGGCAATCAAAACCAAACTAACTCCCCAAAACATTCCTTGGTTCCGAGCTAACTGAAGAGCACTTTTTCCTTCTTGGATCAAGGTAGCACTCGTCGTTGAGTAAACAACAATTAGACCCAAAATCGATAAAAGGAGGTAAGGAATTAAAATGGAATAGTTCAATAGGTGCCTTTTACTAATTTTCATATGTCACCACTCTAATAGAAACAGAGAAAACTGTTCCTAATTCCGTTTTATTTTCTAGTTTTGATTGCTATTATACCATTTTTTCAGAAAGAAAAAAACTCTTATCCTCCAATCCTTCGAATTTTGCTCCTTGGACTAAATTGATTAGTAAAAAATACAAACTTCAAGACGAAGTTTGTATTTTCTTTTTTATTCTGCTGATGAGCTACTGCTTAAGTTTGAGTCTGCACCACCAACGTATTGGGCAAAGACATTTTGGAAAACAGGATCTTTCACTTTAATATTTGCAGCTTGGAATTCTTTTCCGATAACGCTCTGAACGAAAGATGAATCGTTTTGTTTCTGAGCCAGGATGACCGTTTTCAATTTTTCTTTGTAGTCATCTAGGTTTGATGATTTTTCTGTTTTCTTGGTTAGCTTAATAATGTAGTATTGGGTACTGTAAGCTTGTGTTCCAGTCGCTGTGATAACATCAGAGACACCATTCACATCCAAGGCAAAGGCTGCTTTCTTTACTTGTTCTGGAAGTTCTGTAGAAGCAGAGTCAAAAGTAATCTCACCACCATTTTCTTTTGTCTTGTCATCATTAGAGTTGTCTTTTGCCAACTGGGCAAAGTCAGCTCCTTCGGCTTTTGCTTTTTCGAGCACTTCTTTTGCCTTGTCTTCATTATCCATACGGATGATTTGCGCTGTCACATCGGGTGTGTAAGCTTCGAAAGCTTTTTGGTAAGCTTCGTCAGTCAATTCATTTTCTGCTGCTTTCTTAACTGCCAATTCAACCAATTTGCTGGTGCGAATTTGAGCTTTACGAGTCTCAGGAGTCATACCCGCACGTGAAAGAACATTTTGATAGCTGTCCCCGTATTTCTTCTGCTCCTCGGCAACAGCGTCATCTACTTCTTGTTCAGTCACTTCTGACCCATATTGCTTTTCAAATACTTTTTCTATTGTCATATTGAGCAAGACTTGTTGTGCAGTTGGGTTGTTTTTAGCTTGTTCATAAAATTGGTGTTCGGTGATAACATCACCCTTCATGCTGATGAGATCAGCACCTTCAGAACTTTTTGAACAAGCAGCCAAAGTCGCTACAGATAATAATGTAATGGCTCCTGCCAATAGTTTTTTCTTCATGTTTACTCCTTTTTCTAAAAACGGTCGAAAATTTCTCTAGACCGACTCAATCATTATACCATATTTTATAGCAGATAACTTAAATAAGACTAAAAATAGTAGCTTTTAAATTTTTAACGATTCAATTTTTGTCATTCCAAAAAGAACCTGAACAATTGTTCAAGTTCTTTGTTTATCTTGTGTTATTTTTTAGTGACGTCCTTTGTAAGTCAAGCCTGCTAGACCAAGACTTGCAAGAAGGAAGCCTGCAAATCCAAGAATTGAATTTTGTTCGCCAGTGTTTGGTAAAGCTGTAGTTTCTGGTTTCGAAACAGGTTTGTCAGCTTTAGTGTTTGAATCTTGCCCAACAGGATTTATAGGAGCTGTTGGAGCGTTATTTAAACCAGTTTGTGGTTTGGTAGTTGGCTTGTTAGTTTCTGGTTTAGCAACAGGCTTTTCTGACGGCTTCACTTCTGGTTTTGGAGTTTCTGAAGGTTTAGTTTCCGGTTTCACTTCTGGTTTTGGAGTTTCTGAAGGTTTAGTTTCCGGTTTCACTTCTGGTTTCGGAGTTTCTGAAGGTTTAGTTTCCGGTTTTACTTCTGGTTTTGGTGTTTCTGAAGGTTTAGTTTCCGGTTTTACTTCTGGTTTAGGTGTTTCTGAAGGTTTGGTCTCTGGCTTAACTTCTGGTTTTGGAGTTTCTGAAGGTTTAATTTCCGGTTTTACCTCTGGTTTTGGAGTTTCTGAGGGCTTAGGTTCCGGTTTCACTTCTGGTTTTGGAGTCTCTGAAGGTTTAGGTTCCGGTTTCACTTCTGGTTTTGGATTTTCCTTGTCCTTATCTTTGCCTGGAGTTGGCGCTGGTTCCGGAGTCGGAGTTGGCGTTGGTTCTAACTTCCTATAATTAAGATACATATCATTGTATCCATTAGCTCCATAAAAATACATACTCACTACGTCGTAGGATGCATTGTAATTAGGCATCCATTCGTAGTTTGAGACAATTTGGTATCCGCTAATTTCTTTATAGATATTAACAGATTGGCCAGGGTATAGAACCCCGATCATTTTAGCGGAGATTTCTTCCCCACTATCAATATCACGATATGTGATTCTAAAATTTAGCGGCTCTTGACTTTCGTCAGCCTTTACGACACTAATCCCAAAAACAGGGTTATCGGTCAAAGCTGGCGTAACAACGCCAAGAGCTGCAACGGAAAGCAAAGAAATACCAAATTTGGTTACTTTATTCGTTTTCATCATTTCCTCCTTAGGCATGTAGATTACCTTTTAGGTATGTAAATACTACAAAAGGCATAATCTTTGATTTAGTTTTTCGTAAAGTTCTCCTCAACCACTTGAGCGACAAGGGTTTTGGTGTATCGCCTAAGGACCGTTAAACGATACACTTAAAAAACAAAAAAAATACAAATCTAACACAGACTCAAAACCTTGTTAAATTTGTATTTTCTGAAATATTCACATTGTTATTTTGAATGTTTCGCCAAACGGTCGTTAATCGAAACATATTTACGCCTTCATTGTAGCATTTTATCTTGTTTTTAGCAAGAAATTTGCGAAACATTTTTGCGATTGTTGGCCACCTTGTTTCGTTCCAAGACTTTATAGATGGTTGAGGTCGAAATTCGTTCTGTTTTTGCTATTGTTCTGATGCTTGTTTCCCCTGCCAAATACTGCTCAATGATTCTCTCCTCCTTATCTTTTGACATTCGCTTGGCACCTAGTTTGATGCCTTTTTCCTTGGCTTTACGAAGTCCTTCACGGGTACGAAATCGCAAGTTTTCCAGCTCACTTTCTGCCACAAATCCTAAAATCATACAAAGTAACCTACCAATGAGCGAATCGGTTTCCAGCTTTTCATACAGGCTGATGAGCTGGATGTGATGTTCGTTGAGCTGCTCGATTATTTTCAGCAATTTAAACATGGAGCGGGTGAGCCTATCAAGCTTGTAGATGGTGAAAGTGACTTGCATTCCTTTTTTTGAAAGCGTTTGAGCCAATTTTAGAGCCTTTTCGAGCTCTGAGCGGGCATTATTTGAACCAGATTCACACTCGATAAAAAGCTGGTCACAATGCTTGAGAGCTTCGATTTGCACCTCTAAGCCCAAATCTTGCTTATGGGTTGAAACGCGTGCATAGCCGATATTGATGATGTTTTGAGACATAAAAATCCTCCTGTTTTTGATACAGAAGGATTATACGATTTTTAATATTATTCCATTTCTGGTAAAGTTACATTTTCCACATTCTTTCGTAGCATGAGAATGCCGTCTCCAAGTGGAACTAGAGTTGCTGTTAGACCTGGATTGTCCAAAGTTGCGTCGAAAAGTCTTTGCAAACCACGGTAAATGGTTCGTTGACCACGGCGGACTTCCATGATGTCCTTGGCAACATCTCCTCCTTGGAAAATATCATCCAAGACGACTACTCCACCAACTTCCAAGTGCTTGAGGATTTCTGGTAGAAAGACGATGTACTTAGACTTGGCCGAATCCATAAAGACAAAATCATATGTTTCTGTCAAAGTAGATAAAACATCAACAGCATCACCTTCAAGTAAGGTGATTTGCTTACGACTGTCAAACTGGGCAAAGTTTTCCTTGGCAAAACCAATCATCTCAGGATTACGGTCAATGGTTGTAATCTTGGCATCTGGCGCATGTTCCGCCATCAAGAGGGCTGAAAAACCAATTGCCGTCCCAATCTCCAAAATGTTCTTGGGCTGTATGGTCTCCATGAGAAATCGAAAATACGCGACCGTTTCATGGGGAATAATGGGAATGTTTTCCTTGCGAGCGAAGGTCTCCAATTCTTTCAAAGAACCTGTCACCTGTTTTTGACGCTGGCGCATGAGTTCTACGATTTCTTCCTTGACGACAGGCCGGCGCATATTGTGATTGGCATTTTTACTATAAGACTCTACCATCTTAAGCTAGTCCCAATTTTTCAACAAGGGCTTCAAACTCGTTCAAGCGACGTTCAAAGACTGCAAAGGCATCGTTAAGATAGTCTTCTTTTTCCATATCAACACCCGCTTTTCTCATAACATTGAGCGGATAGTCTGACTTACCTGCCTTGAGGTAGTCGATATAGCGGTCACGGTCTTCTTGACTACCATGAACAATCTTTTCAGCCAAGGCTGAAGCGGCTGCAAAACCAGTTGAATACTGATAAACATAGTAGTTATAGTAGAAATGTGGAATGCGTGCCCACTCGTATTGGATCTGAGGATTGTCTTCCTTGCTGAGTCCGTAGTACTCTTGATTCAAGTCAGCGTAGAGCTTATTGAGGAAATCACTTGTCAAGACTTCTCCATTTTGGTCTGCTTGGTGGATGGCATGTTCAAACTCAGCGAATTGAGTTTGACGGAAGACTGTTCCACGGAAACCATCTAGGAAGTTATTGAGAATAGCAAAGCGCGTTGCATCGTCTTCCACTTCTCCCAACAATTTCTCTGTCAAGATATTTTCGTTAGTCGTTGAGGCAATCTCAGCCAAGAAGATAGAATAATCTCCGTAAACATAAGGTTGGGTTTCACGAGTATAGCTTGAGTGCATACTGTGACCTGTTTCATGGACAAGGGTAAAAAGATTGTCTAGATTGTCCTGCCAGTTGAGAAGCATAAAGGCATTGGTATCGTAAGAACCACCAGAGTAGGCACCAGAACGCTTGCCTTGGTTTTCATAGACATCAATCCAACGCTCGCTAAAGGCACGTTTGACACGGCTCAAGTAGTCGTCACCCAAGACTGCCAAAGCTTCTTCTGCCTTTTTCAAGGCTTCCTCGTAGGTAAAGCTATAATCTACTGACGAGAGTGGTGTGTAGACATCGTACATCTTGAGGTCGGAAATCCCCAAGATTTTAGAACGAAGGTTAAGGTATCGATGCAAGAGTGGCAAGTGCTTGCGAACTGCTGCTACTAGATTGTCATAGACACTTTCTGGAACAAAGTTTGCTGCGAGAGCTGCATGGCGAGCACTCTTATAGTTGCGAACTTTTGCTCGGTAGTTTTGCACCTTAACATTTGTCTGCAAAGTCTTAGCGTAAGTGTGTTGGAATTGCTCATATGTCGCATAAAGGGCTTCATAGGCACCACGACGCACTTCACGGTTTTTAGACTCCATCAAACGGATGTAAGTACCGTGTGAGAGTTGCACTTCCTTGCCTTCGTCATCAAGGACATATGGGAAGCTAATATCCGCATTGTCCAAAATAGCGAAAGTTTCACTAGCAGAGCCAAAGATTTCTCCTGCTCCAGCAAGCAATTCTTCCTCACGTTGCGAAAGAACATGGTCTTTCTTTTGCAAGAGCTTGTCAAAAAAGTGCTTGTAAACTTGGAGTTTTGGTTGAGCTTCTAGGAAGGCCGCATACTGCTCTTCGCTAATCTCCATAAACTCAGGTTCATAGAATGAAAAGGCTTGTTCTAACTGACTGTATAGGGTCATTGCCTTGGCATAGTACTCTTGATACTTGGCTTCACGCGTGTCCTGGTCATTTTTCATATGTGCATAGACATAAAGCTTTTCAACTTGGCGTTCCAAGTCAAGTGAAAATTCTGTAATCTCAAGCAAACTGTCTGCGCTATCCAAGAGATGCCCCTCATACTGAGATGCTGTTTGTACTTTTTCAGTTAAATCTTTCAAGGATTCTTCCCAAGCTTGGTCTGTTGGGTAGATTGTTGAAAGATCCCATGTATCTTTTTCATTTATTTCATGTCGTTGTAATACCATAAGATTCCTCCATCCTTTCTATTTTACCACATTTTTTGAGAAATATAAGTGATAAAAGGCTGGTGGATAGAGCTTTTGGCGATTATTTTTCGGATTTTTTTGATAGTAAGCCTGAAAATTTCTATAATAGCTAGTCAAATCCGTTTCAATCTGCAAAAAATCACCCGATTCTATCGGTCTGACCTGGGGATACCAGTCGTCTAGTTGATAGTTTAATAGATTGTCTCCTTGATGATAGGCCTCCTCTTGCTTCTTCATCCAGTAAGGCGTTTGGTAGTACAACTGCTGGCGAATATAGTGACAGATAGTGGTATCTTGCACAACTGCAAAACGAGGCAGTTTTTGTTTTTGATAAGGAAATCGTAAGATTTCCAAGAGATTTCCTTGACCATAGGGAAATTCTTTGACCTGAAAATAAAGCTTACCACGTAGGTCCTGATGCAAAAGATATTTGAGTCTCAGAACTTGTTTTTTGAGATCCAGTTCCCAAGCATAGAAACCCATATTTTGGCTAAAATAGAGAAATCCCCTTTGCAGTTGTGTTAATCGCTCTTTTAACCAGAGTTTTTCTCCCAGTAGCCAGATAACCTGATAGGCCTGGCTACGGTAGCCTTGACTTCTATCGCCTAAAAGCTTTTGAGACAAGGGACTGCACTGGATCTCCAGAGCTAGTTTCTCATTGACTAGAACATCCGCTATCTGCTGAATCTCAGGCAAACTATATTCTAAGGCGACCTGATTGTCCTTCTTGGCCCAATGATAAAGGGCCTCTTTGTTGCCCAAGTGTTCTGGACTTTCATTCTCAAAAGTAGCTATACAATCTCTTAAAGATTCATGAGCGAAATGCGTTCGAATGCTCTGTCCTTGGCGTAATCGTAGCCTGCCCCCACAGGCTGGACAAGTATAGGCTTGCTTGGTCACATCTTTTTCGAGGGCATTCACCAAATTCCCCTTGGCATCTCTAGCTACAAACATGGTCTACCTCCTTTTCTTTTCTATTCGAAAAAGAAGAAAAAAAGACTGGAATTCCAGCCTTTCATGATATTATTTCTCATCTTTTTTGTCTCTTAGAATATTTTTTTATCATGGGAATGAGATTGGAAATCTGCTCACTTCTAATGACCAGCACGCCGTATTCCTGGCAGCGATTGGCATAAACAGGATTGATTTTCCCCGTACAGACAATTAGCTTGAGGCAACTCTCCCCAGCAAAATGATTAGCGTAAACTTCTAGTTCATTGATGGCTTCGACTGATAAATCTGTCATCTTGCAGGAGATAAAGGTAATCGAGCTTCCCTTTCTCAGAATGACATCAATCTCATTTTGAACATTGTCTGCCTCTGGAAAGATGCCATTCCAATCAATCTCACCACCTATCATGCACTCATCAAACAGCTGAGACTCAAGTGCCAAGAGATAGAGATATACCTCTAAAATATGTCCCTTGTTGCGGCAAAAGACTTGAGCTTCTTGACTTGGAAAGCTGTATGCTACTCGTTTCTTGCCTTCGCTTTCCATACAAAGCATCCCCGCTTCCACAAGTAAAGGGATAAGGGATTCTGGGTAGTGATAATACTTGCCGTTGTTTTCCAGTATCTTTTCGGTCTCAGCATGCAGGTCATTGGTCTTAGCTAGAGAGAAAAATTGGGTCACCTGATACCAGTGGGCAGGGTTGGCAATGGCAGAGCTGGCTAGTTTTTTGATGGCTGCAATTTGCTTAACTGAGTGGATAGGGCGTTTTGATTTGAGCATTTTTCCACCACGCAAGGCTATCAGCTGTTGGATGTTTAGGGTTGGAATGTCCAAATCTTCTTTTTCTAACTGACCGGCTACCCACTTGTATTGTTTTCCTCGCTCGACATCCATGGCAACGATGGGGAGGTGGCGATCCAAGCCGTATTGATAGAGAGATAAGGCTAGTAGCGAATCCCCACCAAAAACATCGAGAAGGACTTGGTCATAGCATGCTAGGCAATAATCTAACTGATCCGCTAGTTGTTCTAAGGATAACTGACGAAAGGTCACTCGTTGGATATGAGGCACCTCTTCCATGATGAACTGACGGAGAGAGAGTTTTTCATTATTGCTTATTTTCGTCAAAGAAAGGAAGAGAATCTCGTCACAATCACTGATAAAGGCCTGGTAGACATTCTTTTCCAATACATGCCGATCATACAATTCCACCAAAAGACTCGTCATTGGACCACCTCCATCATCTACACTTTCTCAAGCCGAGAGAAAAATAATACAGCTCTACTGCTCACATTTCCTACTTCTAGTATAGCATAAAATCCTGCTTCCCCACTCTACCATCGCAAATAAAAATGAATAGAAACCTTGTAAAGTGGTTTCTATTCGCTGGTATAGGTTTTTACTTGACTTTTTTAGCTAGCATAGTCGCAAAGCGTAGTTGAATGCGATTACCATTTTCATCACGACGGTGCAGATGTCCTGGGTTTTCATTGTACTTAATCAATTCCCAATCCTTGTAGTAGTCCGCCAACTCCCCTTCTTTAAAAGTGAATGGGAAGTTGATTGAGCAAGGATAATCCTCTGTATCCATGGCACAGACGATAAGATTGTAACCACCGACCGTGGTGTGCTCCTGCATATTTTGGATAATAGCTGGAATGCGGTTCGCTTGTAGGAACATCAGAACAACTGTTGAAACGATAAAATCATAGTCTTGGCTAACACTGGCAGAATTGATATCATAAAGTCCGACAGGCATGTCTAGATCCTCTTGTTCCACAATGCTTTGCAAGATTTCAAGGGACAATTCATTTTGATCCACAGCTGTCACATCAAAACCATTCTGTGCGAGAAAGAGAGAGTTACGCCCCTGACCACAACCCAAATCCAAGGCTCTTCCAGGTTTCACCGTCTGCATAGCCTCTAGGACCTCTGAATGGACTGGATTAGTCTGGTATTTCTTAGGGAAATAATCCTCAGGTTTACAATAAAATTCCAAGTACCACTCTACATCGTCTGTTGCAGCCTCTACTCGGTGCCAGGCTTGCGGTTGCGCCATGGGATTGTCAGCCCCTGCCTCAAAGAGGTGTTCAGCTAGAACCTCACCATCTTCAGTCAACTCAATAAACTTGAGAGCCCCTTTCAACACAGTAATTTTTCCCCAAGTGCCGACTTTAGTATTGTGCTTTTGCTGAACAGCTTCAGGCATGGTTTGTTTATTCCACAAGGGCATCCGTTTATAGGCAATTAATTTTTCCATTTTACTTCCTCTTCTTAACGCTGGTTGACAGCTTTCATCACACGCGCGATGTCGCGGTTTTGTTCACGACGCTTGATAGACTCCCGTTTGTCATAGTCATGTTTCCCTTTAGCAAGTCCTAAAAGGAGTTTAGCATAACCATCTTTAATATAGACTTTAAGGGGAACAAGGGTCATTCCTGTTCCTTTGGTTTCTTGTTCCAATTTTTGGATTTGCTTCTTATGGAGCAGGAGTTTGCGACGGCGTTCTGGCTCCTGATTCCAGATATTGCCCTCTTCGTAAGGAGCAATATGAACATTGCTCAACCAGACTTCCCCATTTTTTACTTGGGCAAAGCCATCCTTGAGATTGATTCTAGCCGCTCGAACACTCTTGATTTCCGTTCCTGTCAGGACTATTCCTGCCTCTAGTGTATCTACGATTGTATAGTCGTGGTGCGCTTTTTTATTTTGTGCGACGACCTTTCCCTCGCCCTTTGCCATGCTTGGCTCCTTTCTTAGCTACTTCTTTGTAAAATGGTTTCTTACCCTTTTTCTTTTTATCTTTAGAAGACGATTTGCGCTTATCATTAAAACGACCTTGTTTCTTCTTGTCTTCCTTCTTATCCGAACGACGACTTGAACTACGCCCTCTTTTTTTGCGATCAACTTGTTTCAAGCCTTTTTCAACGACATCAAACTCACTTGGGATATAAGAGAAGTCAATCTCACCTGTCGTCTTATCCGCTCTTTCAACGCGAATGCGAATCTGTTGCCCCACACGGAAGGTTATTCCTGACTTCTCTCCACGAAGAGTCAAATCACGCTCGTTGAAATGATAAAATTCAGGAAGATTGGTAATGTGAATCAAACCTTCGACTGTATTTGGTAATTCGACAAAGAGACCAAACTTGACAATGCTGGATACAACCGCATCGTACTCTTCGCCCACGTATTCTTCCATATACTCAGCCTTTTTCATGGCTTCGACTTCACGCTCTGCCTCGATGGCACGACGCTCACGATTGGAAGACTGGGTCGCAATCTCTGGAATCACTTGTTCAAAATGCTCTGCTATTTCCTTAGAACGCCCATAGTCGCGAATCATTCGATGGACTAGTAGGTCTGGATAACGGCGAATCGGACTGGTAAAGTGAGTGTAATAGTCCGCAGCAAGTCCATAGTGGCCGTGATTGTGCTCCGAATAACGAGCTTGTTGCATAGAACGGAGAAGCATCATAGATAATACATCCGCATATGGCTCTCCCTCAACAGCACGCATGATGTCTTGGAGGGCCTCCTGGCTAATCTCACTGGCAGTCCCATAAATGCGCAAGCCAAAACTGGAAGCATAATCAATAAACTTCTGAACTTTTTCAGCCTTGGGCTCCTCATGAATCCGATAGATAAAAGGTAGATCCATCTTGCTGAAGTGCTCGGCAACCGTTTCGTTGGCAATCAGCATGAAGGACTCAATCATGCGCTCAGCAACGCCGCGTTGACGAAGGACAATATCCACAGGCTTGCCTTTTTTATCCACCAAAATCTTAGCTTCGCTGGTATCAAAATTAAGGGCACCACGTTTCTCACGCATGCTTTCTAGAGTTTCATGGAGCTTGGCCATTAACTCGATACTAGGAACAATTTTCTTATACTCTTGTCTCTTTTCCTCATCGCCAGCCAGAATGTCATTGACAGCGCTATAGGTCATACGAAAACTTGTCTTGATAACCGTTTGTGTGATGGTGTAGTTGACTACATGACCATGCTTATCAATTTCCATAATGGCAGACTGGGTCAGGCGGTCAACTTGAGGATTGAGAGAGCAGATGCCGTTTGAAAGGCGTTCTGGTAGCATTGGCACTACTCGGTCTGTCACATAGACAGACGTCGCGCGGTTAAGGGCTTCCTTGTCAAGAGCAGAACCCTCAGTCACATAGTAGGAAACATCCGCGATGTGAACTCCGAGTTCGATATTGCCATTTTTCAAAGGCTTGATGTGAACTGCGTCGTCCAAGTCCTTGGCATCCGCACCGTCAATAGTAAATGTAAGCTCATCTCTCAAATCAAGACGCCCTTCCATATCCTTTTCTGTGGGAGCATCAGGCACACTTTCTGCTTCTTTTAAAACAGCCTCTGGAAATTCTGAAACAATATCCATGGACTCCAAGACTTCAAGGACATCAATCCCAGCATCAGTCGAGTGTCCCACCACGTCCAGCACACTAGCGACAAAGAAATCGTGTTTCTTACTTGGATATTTATCGATAAAGACCTTGAGAACTTCTGTTCCATCAAGTTTGAGGGCTGGTTTCTTAACATAGATGGGTTGGCTGACTTTCTGATTTTTTGAACGGATATAACCCGCATACTTGGGCTTTTCCTGATCTAGAACGATTTGGCCGACAACTGTTGTCAGACTATGCTCTAGGATATCGATAATTTTGGCTTCCGCCGCTGTTCCCTTGTTACGATCAGCGACTTTCTTGATGACAACCTCAACAGTATCGCCATCAATAGCATAGTTGACATCGTTTTTCCCTACAAAAAGGTCGTCCTCCTCGCCTTCCAGACTGACAAAGCCAAAGCCATTTTTATGGGCATGAAAAATCCCCTTGAGAGTAATCTCATGTTTCTTCTTTTGGTCCAGACATAAGCTACCATCTTCTCCAAATCGAATCTGGTGCTTTCTTTCCATCAGAGACAGGGTTTTAATCAACTCACGGAAATCCTTGGATCCATCCTTTCCGAGAGCCTGAGCCAGGTCATTTACCGTCACGCGCCCCTTCTCTTGCAAATATTCTTTAATTTTATCTTTCATGTTTTCTTTCTAGATTTTTATAATTTTTTTGATGGATAACTTTAGTAAACATTATTCAAAATAAAAATAGGCTAAGACCTAGTCTCGCCCATTTCTTATCTACTTGATAATACCGTCAATGCTAAGGCAATGGCTAGCCAGAAAAAGACTAAAATACCTGTCAAACGTTGCATCACAGCTTCAAAACCACGCGCTTTACTACGTTCAAACAAATCACCTGAGCTGGCATCAAATACATTGCTGGATTGGTTTTTAGTTGGTTGCATAAAAATCGCAATCACAATCACAACAGATAATACTAATAAAATGGTTAATAATAGGTTATACATATCAAACTCCTTAAAATCCCTATTATTTTACCATAAATTCTACTTAGATTCAAGATGTAGGGTTACTTTTCTTTCCTTGGGACAATACTTTAAAACTTCTATCTTGTCTGGATGGGTTTTGGAGTTCTTACTGGTTAGATAATTGATGCTGCCACAAGAGGAGCATTTGAGATTGATTTTTACTCGCACTAGATTTCCTTTACTTTTAATAACGATCTAAATTGAACTAAATTGAATAAACAACTGAGAGCTACACAGGCTGCTGTAGCATAAAAAACAGAGTGGTAGCCGAATTGCCCTGCTACTGCTGAACCAGTCATGGGACCAACAACACCTCCAAGATAGAAAAAGACTTGGTTAAATGCAAAAATCCTTGAAATGCCTACTTTGGGAGTCATCTTACTAAGTAATGCATTGACACCCGGTATGAGAGCGCCCGTTCCCAAACCAAAGAGAAAACGGTACAAGCCAAGTTGAAGGGGGCTGGTCGCATGGGCACAAAGAAGGTAAATGATGACAGAATAAATCTGCGCTGCAACTAAAAGCCTATGATTTCCTAGTTTATCACCAAGCCTTCCCATCACTCCAGCACTCATCATGCTAGAAAATCCCATACTAGATACAATCAAGCCTGATACAAAGAGGAGATTTTCGGATTGTCCTAAGTCCCGCACATAGAGAGCCAGAATTGGTCCAATTGATTGAGCTGAAAATTGAATGACAAAACTAGTTAAAAACAGATTAATCAAAAGATGAGAGTGCTTGATTGAACCGAACAACTCCTTTGTTGGTATTGCTTTCTCCTTAGCTACTGGTTGAAAATCTTCCTTGATAAAGAAAATGGTTAGGATTGCAGCTAAAAATAGGAAAGCACCCACCAATAAAAAGACATTCCGAATTCCAAAAATTTCAGCAATCAAACCACCTACAAAGGGGCCAGTTAGGGTTCCAGCTACTACTCCAGTTGATAAAGTCCCCAAAGCATAGCCAGACTTATCCTTGGGGACTTGACTGGCTATTAAAGCTGTCGCATTCGGTACGAAACCTGTAAATACGCCATTTAGTAATCTAAGAAAGATTAACCAATAGATATTCGGCACGAATGCCAAACCTCCCATAGTGATGGTCATGGCAAGGCCAGCTCGAATCATCATGGGTTTACGACCGTACTTGTCAGCAAGAATACCCCAGATAGGAGAAATCAAAGCTGCTGAAACAGCCGAAACTGAGATGGCTAATCCAGCATAGAAAGCAACTTGGTCACTCTCGATTCCCAACTGCTCTACAAAGATAGGCATAAAAGGGACGACCAAGGAAATACTGGCTCCCGTTAGAAAACTACCGAACCAGGCGACACGAAGATTATCTTTCCAACTAATCCCTTGCACAGCTATCGCCTCCTTCAAGTAACTTCACTACTTGCCCCACAAGCTGGTCACGACTGCCATTATTATCTAATATATGACTCGCCAATTTTTTCTTTTCTTCTAAAGACCACTGAGCTGCCAGACGGGACTCTGCTACTTCCTTAGAAAGATGATCCCGTTTCATGAAACGTTCTAATTGGATATCATAGTCCACATAGACCAGCCACGTTTCATCAAACCAGTTGGCATATCCCTGTTCAAAAAGTAGGGGAATATCCATAAAAAAGATAGCTTCTGTCTGGGCTAACTGATCTCGCAATGTTGCCAGTTCCTCACGAATAATCTCTCCTTGTGTTTGCTTAGACCATTCCCGCTCTTCAGTTTTTGAAAAGATGAGACTAGCTAGGAGAGGGCGATTGAGTTCTCCATTTTCTAAGAGAATTTCCTGTCCAAAGTGCTGAACTAAGACCTGATACAGACGGCCTCCCCGTCTCTGTAGCTGGTGAACAACTGCGTCAGCATCCACCACTTGAAAACCTTTCTCTCTTAGGAAATTTGTCACAGTTGATTTACCTGAAGCAATTCCTCCTGTGATTCCGATGATTTTTCCCATCAGTCCCTCCTTTGACACTGAGGACAAAAATGAGTTCCTCGTCCACCGAGCTGGAATTTCTCAATCACTGTCCCACAGCGCGAACATGCTTGTCCAGTCTTATCATAGACCTGATGAAAATCCTGCATGGTTCCGTCTTCGCCAAAGGCATTGGTATAGGTTCGAATGGTTGATCCGCCTTTTTCAACAGCCTGTCCCAAAACAGCAATGGTCTGGTCATGAATGGCTGTCGCTTCTGCTACTGTCAAAGTTTGGGAAGCTCTAGCTGGATGGACCTGAGCCCGCCAGAGAACCTCATCCACATAGATATTTCCAAGACCAGCGACCAAGGTTTGGTCTAGGAGATGGGATTTGATAGGCTTTTTAGACTTGGATAGAGCAACTTGAAAGGACTGCAAATCAAAATCCTTCTCTCTTGGCTCAGGGCCCAGTTTTTTAGAAACAAAGTAAGCTTCCAAAAGGTCTGGTGCCAGCAGTTCCATGGTGCCAAACTTGCGCACATCCTCATATACAAGAGTGCCACCATCTTCAAACTGGAAAAAAACATGGGCATGCTTGCGTTCAGGAACCTGGTCCGGATAGTAAAAATACTTGCCCTCCATCCGCAAATGAGAAATCAAGACCTTGTCTGTTAGGTAGAAAAGCAAATATTTGCCACGACGTCCCATTGACTCAACAACTTGACCAGGCACTTCCTTTCGAAATTGGTCCAAATCCGTTTTAATCATCTTGGGATAGCGAATCTCTAGGCTAGAAATCTTCTTTCCCAAAATCAATTTTTCTAAGCCACGACGAACCGTTTCAACCTCAGGTAATTCAGGCATAAATCCTCCTTCTGTAAAAACAAGAAGCAGGCATGAGCCCACCTCTATTTAGTATTCTTTTTCATTATAGCCAAAATCGGCTAAGTCTAGCTTTTTGTCACGCCAGTTTTTCTTGACCTTGACCCAGGTTTCTAGGAAAACCTTGTCCCCTAGCATGAGTTCGATATCACGACGAGCCATAGTTCCAATTTTCTTGAGCATAGCGCCACCTTTTCCGATGATAATCCCTTTTTGACTATCACGTTCCACCATGATGGTTGCACGGATATGAATCTTGTCAGACTCCTCATCACGCTTCATAGAGTCAACTACTACGGCAACTGAGTGAGGAATTTCTTCACGAGTTAGGTGCAAGACCTTCTCACGAATCATTTCTGAAACTAGGAATCGCTCTGGGTGGTCTGTGATTTGATCAGCTGGGAAATACTGGAAACCTTCCTCAAGATTTTCACTAAGGATGTCAATTAGACGAGAAACGTTATTTCCCTGAAGGGCTGAAATTGGGACAATCTCCTTAAAGTCCATTTGATTACGGAAGTCATCAATCTGAGCCAGAAGTTGGTCTGGGTGGACCTTGTCAATCTTATTCACCACTAGAATCACAGGAACCTTGGCAGCTTTCAGACGCTCGATAATCATATCGTCACCCTTACCACGTGGCTCGTCAGCTGGCACCATAAAAAGAACGGTATCCACTTCACGCAGAGTACTGTAGGCAGATTCCACCATGAAATCCCCAAGAGCCGTCTTAGGTTTGTGAATTCCTGGCGTGTCGATAAAGACGATTTGCTCCTTATCCGTGGTGTAAATCCCCATGATTTTATTGCGCGTTGTTTGCGCCTTGTCACTCATGATAGCAATCTTTTGCCCCATGACGTGATTCAAAAAGGTTGACTTCCCAACATTGGGACGTCCTAAAATGGCTACAAAGCCTGATTTAAATGTCATAATTTCCTCTTACTGTTTAAAATAATAAATCCCAAATGCGTGGGAGAAAGATAAGTGCACCTGTCACCGCAGCAAAAAGAGAGACTACAAGCACGGCACCTGCTGCCATGTCCTTGGCTTTCTTTGCCAACATAGAAAAGTGATAGTGACTGGCTAAATCCACCACATTTTCAATAGCAGAGTTCATAATTTCAAACGCTACTACTAAGAAAATGCTCATTAGGAGAAAGAGCCATTCGATTCGTGACACCTGAAAAGCAAAACCTGCAAGGATGACTACTAGAGCCGTCACTGCATGTTTTCGCATATTGCGTTCTTCCTTGATAGCAGTCAAAATCCCTGTGATGGCAAATTCTAAACTGGATACCAGGTCACGATTTTTCCATTTTCGTTTATTGTCTTGTGAGTCCATAGGCTGTTAAAATTTCTTCTTGTAAACCGAACATCTCCGCTTCTTCTTCCGGAGTGTAGTGATCATAGCCGTTAATGTGTAAAAAGCCGTGTACTGCCAAGAAGCCCATCTCACGCTCAAAGCTGTGGCCATATTCCTCAGCCTGCTCATGCGCTTTATCGATAGAGATGAAAAGCTCCCCAATATAGGCATCAAACTCAGACATCATTTCTGCCAATTCTGGATTTTCAAGCAAATCCTCTTCGTCAAAGGCAATATCCAACTCTGGCTTATACTCAAGGCTGATGACATCCGTCGGACGATCGGTATCACGGTACTCGAGATTGAGTTCGTGGCTACGCTCATTGGTCACAAAAGTTACTGCCATCTCCTTGTCTTCTTTCCCTATTTTTTGGGCTGCAAATTCCAAAATTTCTTGGGTTTGTTGCAAGATTTCTTGTGAAACTTGACCAGTTTCATCTACCATTTCAATATACATGTACTTCTCGATTCTCTTTACTTGGCTTTATTATACCATATTTCCATGATTTTATTCTACCTTTTTGATATAATACTATGGAATACAATCACAAGGAGAGAACGATGTCATTTGACGGATTTTTTTTACACCACATGGTTGAGGAATTGCGAAGAGAGTTGGTCAATGGTCGCATTCAGAAAATCAATCAGCCTTTTGAACAAGAGTTGGTCTTGCAAATCCGCAGCAATCGCCAGAGTCATCGCCTGCTCCTTTCTGCCCATCCAGTTTTTGCGCGCATTCAGCTGACCCGAACGACTTTTGAAAATCCAGCCCAACCTTCTACTTTTATCATGGTTTTGAGAAAGTATTTACAAGGTGCCCTGATTGAGTCAATTGAGCAAGTCGAAAATGACCGTATCGTAGAGATCACCGTTTCCAATAAAAACGAAATTGGGGATCATATTCAGGCTACCTTGATTATCGAAATCATGGGAAAACACAGTAATATGCTACTGGTCGATAAAAGTAGTCATAAAATCCTCGAAGTCATCAAACACGTTGGTTTTTCACAAAACAGCTACCGCACCTTGCTCCCAGGGTCAAGCTATATCGCTCCACCAAGCACGGAATCTCTCAATCCTTTTACTGTCAAGGATGAAAAGCTCTTTGAAATCCTTCAAACCCAAGAGCTAACAGCAAAAAATCTTCAAAGCCTCTTTCAAGGTCTAGGACGCGATACGGCAAACGAATTGGAAAGGCTCTTAGTCAGTGATAAACTGTCTACTTTCCGAAACTTCTTCGGGCAAGAAACCAAGCCTTACCTAACAGAGATTTCTTTCAGCCCAGTTCCTTTTGCGAATCGTGTAGGAGAGCCTTTTACCAGTCTTTCTGACTTGCTGGACACCTACTATAAGGACAAGGCTGAACGGGACCGCGTTAAACAGCAAGCCAGTAATCTGATTCGCCGTGTTGAAAATGAACTTCAGAAAAATCGATATAAGCTTAAAAAACAAGAAAAAGAGTTACTAGCGACAGACAATGCTGAGGAATTTCGTCAAAAAGGAGAATTGCTGACAACCTTCCTCCACCAAGTGCCCAATGACCAAGACCAGGTTATCTTAGACAACTACTACACCAATCAACCTATCACCATTGCGCTGGATAAGGCCTTGACTCCCAGCCAGAATGCCCAACGCTATTTTAAACGTTACCAGAAACTCAAAGAAGCCGTCAAATACTTGACTGAGTTGATTGAAGAAACCAAGGCAACTATTCTTTATCTTGAAAGCGTGGAGACCGTCCTCAATCAAGCTAGACTAGAGGAAATCGCTGAAATACGTGAAGAATTAATCCAAACAGGCTTCATTAGAAGACGCCAACGTGAAAAAATCCAGAAACGCAAAAAACCTGAACAATATCTGGCGAGCGATGGCAAGACCATCATCTATGTCGGACGCAATAACCTGCAAAACGAGGAACTAACCTTTAAAATGGCCCGCAAGGAAGAACTTTGGTTCCATGCCAAGGATATTCCTGGAAGCCATGTCGTCATCTCAGGCAATCTCAATCCTTCTGACGAAGTCAAGACAGACGCAGCAGAACTGGCTGCCTACTTCTCCAAAGGGCGCTTGTCAAATCTCGTGCAAGTGGATATGATTGAAGTTAAAAAACTCAACAAACCAACTGGTGGAAAACCCGGTTTTGTAACCTATACCGGACAAAAGACCCTCCGCGTTACACCAGACCCAGAAAAAATCGCATCCATGAAAAAATCCTGATTCAACTTGAAATCAGGATTTTCTATTACAATTTTAGTCTGCAATCAAGGTTTCCAAACCAACCTTCATCATATCGGTGAAGGTATTTTGATTTTCTCAGCCATTTTTTAGTAACTCTTAAAGAGCGAGATTGTGGTCAATAAATGAGATAGTTTTCTCTTTCAAGTAACAAGGTTTTGTTGCTATCTTCTAAAATTCTTTTATTGTCTCAATTTCGAAAATACTTTTCCTATCTTGCCTTCAATGACCAATGTAGCTTGGCTGTCTTGTGGAGTACTGGTTTTATTGATAACGACCAGATTTGTCCCAGAAAAATAGTTTACTAGGCTAGCTGCAGGATAAACAACCAAGGAAGTCCCACCAATAATCAGCAAGTCAGCTTGCCGAATAGTTTGTGCAGCCTGGCTAAAGACATCCATGTCAAGCGATTCTTCATACAAGGTCACGTCAGGCTTGACCACCTTACCACAATCTAAGCAGTGGGGAACCAGTCCCTCGAGGGCCAGAAAAGCAGTTAAGTCATAGAAACGTTGACAACCTAAGCAGTAATTTCGGTCCGCGCTCCCATGCAATTTAAAGACCTTTTGGGAGCCTGCCATTTCATGAAGACTATCAATATTTTGTGTCACAACAGCCTTTAGCTTGCCTGTCTTTTCCAAAGCAGCTAGATAAGTATGAGCAGCATTAGGCTTGGCTTCTGGATAAATCAGGTATTTCTTATAAAAGTCAAAAAAATCTTCTGGATAGCGCTCAAACATGGTCCGAGAAACGAGTTGCTCTGCCGTAAAATGACGGCCTAACTGATGACTATAAACACCATCTGAACTACGAAAATCTGGGATATTAGACTCGGTTGACACTCCTGCCCCTCCGAAAAAGACTATTCTGTGGCTTTTATCAATCAAATCTTGTAATAGTTCTATTTTATCCATCACATCTCTCCTTAAGCTGGGTTCTAAAAAAGTTGAAAATCAATAGTTGGATTTTCAACTCTTTCTTTATCATTGCTTAGATATTGAAAATAAATCACTTACAACAGTTCTTGTAACTAATGTAATTGAAAATCTATTCTCTGATTACTCTGCAATCAAGGTTTCCAATGCGCCCTTCATCATATCAGTGAAGGTATTTTGGCGTTCTTCTGCAGTAGTGTCTTCATCTGGATTGACCAAGCTATCAGAAATGGTCATGATAGCAAGTGCATCAACGTGGTGTTGGGCAGCAAGATAATAAAGAGCTGCTGCTTCCATCTCCACAGCCTTGACTCCCCATTTACCAAGCTCGATGTTTTTTTCAAAGTAGTTTGAGTAAAAGACATCTGAAGACAAGACGTTCCCAACGTGGGTTGTCATACCGAGTTCTTTGGCGATATGGTAGGCCTTGTCTAGCAAGTCAAAACTTGCAATCTGTGGAAAATCATACTGTGGCCAGTCGTTGCGGATGATGTTTGAGTTGGTTGCAGCAGCCTGTGCCAAGACCAATTCACGGACGTGAACATCTTCATTCAAAGAACCAGCAGTTCCCACACGAATCAATTTCTTCACACCGTAATCCACAATCAACTCACGCGCGTAGATCGAAATGGATGGCATCCCCATCCCAGTTCCCATGACAGATACACGATGCCCCTTGTAAGTACCAGTGTAGCCAAACATGTTACGCACTTCGTTAAAACAAACAGCATCTTCAAGGAAATTCTCCGCAATAAACTTAGCACGAAGAGGATCCCCCGGAAGAAGAATTTTATCAGCAATTTCACCCTGCTTAGCAGCAATATGGATAGACATAATTTATAATACAAAGAGCGACAAGAAAACGACTGAAAATTAGGAATCTGACAAGAAATCCTGATTTCTCAATCAGATTATCTATTTTCCGAGTTTTCCGCTCGTGTTCAAATTAGAACACCTTGCTCTACCTTTCTTTATTGTATATTTAGGATAGCGACAGAGAACAAAGTAAAAATAGGAAACTGACGAAGCATCGTAGATGCTAGACAGTTTATCTTTTTTACATAGTTCTCCGCCCGTATTCAGTTCAGTGAATACAGTTAACCCATCCTTTCTTTATTCTAAAAGTGATACTACGAAAGATACCAAACCCGTCAAAAAGCGAAGAGGAAATAGGAGTTGGGTGCAATGAGCGATGCTCGCTAGACCAACTATCTTTTTCCCACTGCTTTTAGGGAGGGTTCAATTCCTTTCTTTCTTAATTTTGATGACAAATAGGAGAACAGCACGGATTCAATTCAAACCCAAACTACCTACCTTTCAATTTTTTTTAGAAAAGTTTTCCGCTCGTGTTCAAATCTGAACATCTCGCTCTACCTTTCTTTTTATATATTATATAAAGTTTAAAGAGGGGTAGTATTAAATACTTACTACACCTTTTGATTTCATAGTAAGATGATTCCAAGTTCTCTTCCAAAGTTGGAATCCCGCCTTTCTGTAGTTCCTAGTTTACCAACGAATCTAAAAATGCATACAGTTTTGCATTCATTTCAGAGTAATCGTTTCCACGTAATTCTTCTGGTGTTTGAACAAAAGATAACTTTTCACTTTGCTCTCTTAATTGCTCCTCACCATCCGCAGTAATTAAGAGTTCTACTACTTCGGGATCAAATTCCAAATGGGCCTGAAATGCATAATGCTTCGGACTAAAGCGAATAATTTGGCGTGGACAACCTTGACTCGTCGCAAGAACAACAGCATCCTCTGTCAGCCCTGGCATATCACCGTGCCAGTGGCCGATTTCTAAGGTTTCTCCGAACAAGCTGACATGAGGATCTGTTAGGCCTTGCATCGTCAATGTCACAGGATAAACGCCGATCTCGCGCTCTGGACTATGTTCATACTTCGCACCATAGGCAACAGACAGGAGCTGCGCACCAAGACAGACACCAACAATATAAATATCTGCAGCAATCGCTTCTTTCATAAAAGCAAGCTCAGCCTTAGGGTCATAGTATGGGAAGTTTTCTCTATCCTCATCAGGAGATTGGGGACCACCCATGACAATCAGAAAATCAATCCCGTCAATTGTTTCAGGAAGAGGTTCTTTTTCGTAAACTTTTGTTGATGTAATGTGATGCCCTCGTGCCAGAGCCCATTTTAGATAAGCACCTGGAACCTCAAATGTTTCATGCAGTACAAAATGTACCTTCATTGTTTCTTCTCCCATCTCTTTCGAATTACGTAAGACATTCCTGCCGCTAGTACAAGCGGTATTGTCAAACTCCAATCCTGACCTGCAAATCCAAGACTTAGGGCAATAGCCGTCAGAGGAGCTTGTAAGGTCGTCCCTAAAAAGACTGTTGCTCCTAGTAACATTCCTAGAGCTGGATCCAGATGGACGCCAACTACTGTCAAAAGCAAGGTCACTAAGTAACCAGCCCCAATCCCCAAGGCAAATGATGGTGTCAAGGTTCCCCCATAGGCACCATTGTGTAAGAGGAGATAAACCAGAAGCCCTTTCATTGCAAGAGCCAGTGGAAGATAGGGAACCGGCTGGCGAGATAACAAGGCTTGCGCTAGTACCTGACCATTTCCCATAAAGATAGGGAAAAAGGATACAAGGCTCCCCAACACTAGAAAGACTAGAGGAAGAGCCCAAAGGATCGTCTCATCCTTGCACCGTTTGCGATTAGCTTGCTTGGCTAAGGATCGAAAAACCAGTGCTAGAGGAGTGACCAATAACGCAATCAGCATAGCCTGTAGAAAACTGCTGAGCGACCATGAAACTGCAGACAGGTGATAGAGGACATCATGACCAACAATAGGCTGAACAATCCAATTTGCCAAATAGGTACTTGCCAAAACTAGCAGAATATTTTGCCAACTATAAGCAAGTCCTAAGGTCTCAAAGACGAACAAGCTACTGGCAAAGGGAACCTGATAGACCGCAGCTAAACCAGCTCCTGCTCCACATGCAATTAAGACTTTTCGCTCTTTTACAGTTAGGAAAAATGCTTTCGCCAAGCGACCACCTATAAGAGCACCAACCTCGCGTGGAGCAGCTTCTTTTCCGACCGAAGCCCCCGCTCCAACAATCACGATCTGCATGACTGCATGAAGTAGGTGGGGCAAAGGAACCGGATCTGTATTTCCAACTAAGTCGATTTGCTTTCGAATAGACTGAAGCTTATAACGTCTCTGTAAGACATACCAGAATCCTGCTGCCAAGCACCCTGTCACACACAAGACGAGGAATCTACGGAGACCTCCAGCTTCTTGGAATTGTTGGAGCAAATCTGAGCTAGCTTGGCCAAAAGCGAGCCATTGCACACTTTCTAGTAAATAATGGCAAGCAATTCCGACCAGACCCGTCCCTATTCCCAATGATAGAGTGGCTAGAAGTAGCCTCAGTCCGTAGGGCAGGCTTTGGAGTCGTGCTTTCATAGGATTAGAGTTCAGCAAGAATCACTTTAAGCAAGCCTTTGAAGTCGCCTTTAACACGTTCAGTCACTTCTACAACTTCTTCGTGGTTGAGTTCTTCTTGGAAGCCAGCAGCATGGTTAGTAATACATGAAATACCGAGAACTTTCAAACCTGAGTGAGCTGCAACAATAACTTCAGGAACTGTAGACATACCAACTGCATCTGCTCCCAATGTCTTATAAGCACGAATCTCTGCTGGGGTTTCATAAGTCGGACCTGTTACACCAATATAGACACCTTCATCAAGCTTGATACCAAGTTTCTTGGCCACTTCATGGGCAGTAGCACGATATTCTGGAGTGTAGGCTTTAGACATATCTGGGAAACGTGGACCAAAATCATCCAAGTTTTCACCCATCAATGGGTTTTGCCCCGTCATATTGATATGGTCTGAGATAGCCATCAAGGTACCAGGACCAAATCCAATACCTCCAGCTGCATTAGTTACAATGACACCTTCACATCCGAGAACTTTCATCACACGTACTGGGAAAGTCACGATTTCGAGAGGATTTCCTTCGTAGAAATGGAAACGACCTTGAAGAGCCAAGACCTTGCGCCCTGCAAGGTCACCATATACCAATTTCCCAGCGTGACCGACTACTGTCGAACGACCCCAGTTTGGAATGTCTGCATAGTCTACTACAACTGGATTCTCGATTTCTTCCGCCAACTCTCCAAGTCCTGATCCAAGGATTAAACCAAACTCGGGAGCTTGGATTCCCTTGTCTTTCAGGAAAGTAGCTGTTTCCTTGATCTTATCTAAAAATGTCATTCTGTGTCTCCTTTATTATTTTTTAGCATTTGACCGATTTTGTCAAAGGTTTTGCCATTGCGAATGGTGATGTTGCGATAGAAAGGCATCTTGAGCAAGTGCTTGTGATAGGCAGTTGCATAGTAGGATTCTTCAGAGAATTTCCCCCAAAAAATCCCAAGTCTTCCAAAATGAACCACTTCATCTTTCAGTTCCAAACTTTCAACTTTCTCAATGACTTGATCCACATCCAAGCTCTCCGTGTAAAAGAGGACATCCTTTCGTGCTAAATCTTTGGTCCACCAATCTGGCAGATTCTTCAGCTCTGCTTCATAATCTTCCTGACTCAGCAAAGAAAAGCTCTGAATAAATGGATAATGGACTTCAAAGAAAGCCTCTAACTTTTCAACCAATTGGGCTTTGGGATCTGTCGAAGTAAAGAAAATATTGCCACTGTTGATGTAGGTTTCAATTTTTTCCAGTCCCAACTCTGTCAATTCTTGACGAAGTTGCGACATAACAACCTTATTCTTCCCACCGACATTAATGCCCCTTACTAGTAAAGCATAGCGTGTCATCTTATACCAATTTATCTAAGAAACTTTCCCCAATCATGGCAGTTTCAACACCAAAGTTATCCGCAACTGTCGCTGAGATATCTGCAAAATGTCCAACTGGAATAACACCATTTCCCTTAAAAGCAGGGCTATAGGCCAACAATGGAATATATTCACGAGTGTGGTCAGTTCCAGCATAGGTTGGGTCATTTCCATGGTCAGCAGTAATCAAGAGAAGGTCGTTCTCTCTCATGGCTGCGATAATTTCAGGCAAGCGTTCATCAAACTCATGCAAGCAATCACGGTAACCATGAGCATTGCGGCGGTGCCCATAAAGGGCATCAAAGTCAACCAAGTTTGTGAAGGAGAATCCTTTTTCAAATTCAGCAAGTCCCATGGTTTTCAATAGTGTGTCAATTCCGTGGCTGTTTGACTTGTTGTGGCCCATGTCATGATTGATACCAGCGCCATTAAAGATATCGTTGATTTTACCAACAGCGTAAGTATCGATGCCAGCTTCGTTCAATTTATCCAAAACAGTTGGTGCAAATGGAGATACTGCCAAGTCACGACGATTTGCTGTACGAGTGAAATTACCTGGCTCACCAACATATGGACGGGCAATGATACGACCTAGAAGAGCAGGGCGATCAAGGGTAATCGAACGAGCGTATTCACAGATACGGTACAATTCATCCAAAGGAATAATGTCTTCGTGGGCAGCAATTTGCAAAACAGGGTCAGCTGAAGTATAGATAATCAACTCCCCAGTTTCCATCTGACGAGGTCCGAAATCATCGATAACAGCTGTACCTGAGTAAGGTTTGTTGGCTTCACGAATGACCTTGCGTCCTGAAAATTCTTCAATCTTTGTCAAGATTTCTTCTGGGAATCCGTTCCAGAAAGTATCGAAAGGCTCGGTAATGTTGAGTCCCATGATTTCCCAGTGACCAGTCATGGTATCCTTACCAAGGGATACTTCTTCCAATTTTGTTGCATATCCTGTTGGATTGCTTTCAGCTGGTACAGTCTTTAGAGGCGTTTCGCGAGGAATATTTCCTAGACCGATTTTAGCCATGTTTGGCACATTCAAACCAACTGTTTTTGAAATGTGTCCCAGTGTGTCAGAAGCTCCATCTGGAACTCCTGCATTGACAAAGTTATTAGCATCTGGTGCAGCACCAATTCCTACAGAATCCAGTACCACCAAGTGAATCCGATTAAATTTTGACATAGTGTGTCTCCTTTTATTTCCCTTTTGTTGAAGTTAAAATCTGAACTCCATCTCGTCCCGCTACGATGACCTTATCCACCATTTGGTTGAATAAACCGTGCTCTACGACACCAACGACATGGTCCAACTCTTGCCCGAAGGCAATTGGATCTTCAATGACATCCAAGGCTAGATCAATGATAAAGTTCTGCATATCGGTCACAAAACGTTGGCCGTCTTTTTCACGGAAACTTGGCTTGTAGCCAGCTCGCTCAAACCGACGAAAGACCTGTTCTGCACCATACTGAACGACTTCCACAGGCAATTTAAAAGCACCTAGTTTCTCGACCAGTTTGCTTTCATCCACCACCCAAATGTATTCTTTTGAGGGCGTTGCGACAACCTTCTCCATCAGAAGGGCACCACCACCGCCTTTGATCCCGTTGAACTGGCTATCTACTTCATCCGCTCCATCGACTGTCACATCGACAAAGTCCACTTGATCAATCGACTTGAGCGGGATGTTAAGACCTTCAGCCTGTTTACTGGTCACACTGGAAGTCGTTACAGCAGTAATCTGCAAACCTTCTTCCTTAATCCGACGACCGATTTCTTCTACGAAATAGTAGGCAGTTGTTCCAGTACCGAGTCCAACAACCATACCATCCTTGATAAACTCAGCAGCCTTGATACCTGCCATCTTTTTCAGATTCTCCACTTAAACACCTCCATTAAAGAGCTACTTTTATTATAACATGTATCCGTTTTTATTTCATGAATACACTTGAAAAACCCGAACATTTTTATTTCGGGTTTTGGTGTCCTATTTAACCATATCTGGATCGTAATCATAGAATCCTGTGTCGAGGAAACGGTTTTTAGGGTGTAACTTGCGCACTTCCTCATCTAACAAGAAGGCTTGGTCATGGCTGAAATTCCCCTCTTGGATCAAGCCACGCGCTTGAATAAAGAGTTTAGCAATTTCTACAAAATTCTGACCTGGGGTGTAAAGTCCCTCAAGTTTCCAGTGAGTAAAACCATGCTCGACCAATTCTGTCAATTTGGTCATCAAATCAAGGTCATTGTTGGCAAAGATGTGGGTACCATGATTGTCCTCAAAGATGGAATAATGGCTTTCTGGGTCACTCGGCTCTGCCAAGAAGAGGTCACGGTTACGTGTCTTTTCATCATCGATGTGCGTGAAGTTATAGTAGTTTTGCAAGAGCGGACGCTTAGAATGGTGAATGACACTAGCTCCATAAACCAATACTTCAGCAGGAATTTCCAAAATCTCTGGCATCTTGAAGAGTTCAGCAGATGGAATTTCACGCGCCAAAACAGCCTCAGAGGCGCCTGCCTTTTGACCCCAGAAGTTAATCTGACGACTGCTTGTCACCATGGTTGAAGCATCGTAAATGGTTTTAAAGGAATAGCCATCACGGTTTACCACGTAAAAGACACCTGCGTCCCCAACAGTAATATAGTCTATCTTGATTTCTTCCAAGAAGTCTAGGAAAGGCTTGATACGGTCCATCATATCTTGGTGCATGAGGGCATTAACCGCGACAATCAACTCTTTACCAGCCTCATGAACAATATTAGCGATGGTGCGTAACTCTTCATAACTAAAAGTCGTTGGCAGACGAAGGCCAAAATCTTTCTCACCGACGTAGATACGGTCTACGCCAGCTTCGAGTAGTTGTTCAACTTGTTCAATACTTTCAGCAGTTGCTGTAATAATAATCTTTTCCATAAGGAAGATTATACCACATTTCTCAAAAATCAGCTATGAATACTAGGAGTTTTATAAAAAGTCAAAGCCATTTTTAAAGCTTTCAATCAAAAAGTGAACAGTAACTTGTACCATTCACTCTATTTTATGCATGTGTTTCTTCAACTAGGTGGCCATCGTTCATGACATAAATACGGTCAACCTTATCAAGAAGACGAGTGTCATGCGTAATCATAACAACTCCTCTGCCTTGTTCATGGGCAATGGCAGCCAACATTTCCGTTACTTGGTAAGCACGCTCGGTATCTAGACTGGCTGTCGGCTCATCTGCAAGCACAATGCTTGGATTGTTATAGAGCGCTCTAGCAATGGCCGCGCGTTGACGTTCGCCACCAGATAGAGCCTTGGGATAATGATCTTGGACCTTTTCCAAATCCAACAACTCAAAGAGCTCTTTTCGGTCACTTTTACTATTTTTTCCCTTATCCAGTCTGTCAATCAAATCCAGCTGTTCCTTGACCGTTAGAAAAGGAATTAAGTTTGAAGCCTGGAGAATGAAGCCAAACTCTCTAAAACGGAGGTCTGTTTTTTCCTTCTCCGTCAAACTGCCTGTTTCCTTCCCCTTTACTAGAATCTTTCCACTCGATGCTTCCTGAAGTTGTCCTAGAGTTGTTAGAAAGGTCGTCTTTCCAGATCCCGAAGGTCCAACGATAGCCACGAACTCTCCAGCATTTAGCTGAAAATTCGTCTCATGCAGGGCTACGACTTTCATCTTTCCTTCCCCGTAAGTTTTTGTCACTTGATTCATTTCAATCAATGCTGTCATACTATTCTCCTTATCACTCTGCAATCGCAGTAATCGGGTCCACCTTTAGCAAGCGTGGAAGTGAAATGACACCACCTAGAAGGGCCATCAAGCAAATTACCAAACTTAGGATAGTGTAGGCTATCCAACTTGGGTAGAAAAAGAAGGTAGCTGGTAAGACTAAAATCACTCCACCAATAGCCAGCAAGGCTAAAGCAATTCCCATACCAGACAAAAGGAAGATTTGACAGAACAGAGACCATACAATGGTTTTGATTTGTATTCCCTGAGCTCGCATTATTCCATAAAGTCCTAGTTTTTGGATGGTAATGATATAAACAAAAATACCCACAATCAAGCCTGTGATAACAATCATAGCAAGAATCATTCCTGAAAATACATTAACCTGAGGAGTGTAACCAGGAATTTTCGATATCATTTTTGGAATGGAAATCTGTTTCAGTCCGTCGCCAGTCACTTCTATGTCATTTTTCAATACCAAGGCAGAGATGGAACGATTGGCCTTCAAGGTTCCTTGTAAGGTCCAATAAGTTGTCAGACTCGTAAAGACAACAGGCTCGGTGAAAAACTTATTTCCTTGAGTCAGGCCTACAATCTTGTAACTTGCCTCGCTTCCATTGAGCTGAATGGCATCACCTAGATTCATCCCATAGTTCTCAAAAGACTGATCCACGACAACCTCATCATCCCCTTCTGGGTAACGACCCTCCGTTAAACTAGGAGAGATAAAAGAGTCCCAGTCTTGAGCAAAGATGGAAACGTTGATCTTTTCACTACCATCGACTAGATTGGTTACAGCGAACATATAGCCCAATGGAGCAGCCTCTTCAGAATTCTTATCCTTGTAGTCCTTTTCAGGAATAAAGGATGCTGTCAAATTATCATTTGCGTAGTCGGATAAAACCACACCCGTTGCTTGCCAATTATCAATAGCGGCTCGGTTGTTACGTACAAGACCAAGAGCTAAACTGGTCATAAAAAAGACCATAAAAGCGATAAGAAAAATAGTAGTTAGAATCAAACTATATCGAAGTTTGTTTCGTACTATTTCTTTGATAGCAAGATACATGTTTATCTCCTTTAACTTTTCCCCAGAGGTAGCAAAATGCTACCCAGTCCAATAGACAGAATCTCTGTCTTATCATCCATTCAAAACAACTCCTACCAATACTCTTCAAAAGTATCAAGGTAGCAACTCAACAAATCATCTTAGTAAAAAGCCTCAGCTTGCTATCAATTTATATAAGTTATCCTTTCCTTTCTCAGTATATTTATAATAGAGAAGGTTAGGTCATCTGTTTTAAGTGTGACATCCATGCTATCACTTTCTCTAGTGGGTGTCAAGAAGAGTGACTTAGAAGATGATAAGAGACTTTAGTAGTTTTGTAACCATTCTGTAACAATTCTCTGCATAAAAAATGATAAAATAGTTAGGTACTGTTAAGGAGAGAATCATGCCCGCAAGAAAACTAGAAGCTTATGAGTTTGAACAAGCTCCCGAATCGAAACAAACTCCGCTTTATCAAGATTATACACCTGAAGCCCCTGTTGGCTCTAACCTAAAAGAGATTTTATTTTTTGTAAATATCGCTTGTTTCTGTATTTTTATGGCACTTTTTAGCTTTATCTTTTTAGCCTTAAAATTAAATACAGCTTTATCATTTATCGCTGCCATGGGAACAAGCTTCGCACTTTTACAACTTCAACGAAAGATGATTAAACGAAAACTTTCAAAATAGATGTTGGTACTACTACCAACCTCTTTTCTTGTTATCTAAAAAGACAGTTTCTCAAAACTGTCTTTTTTATTTATTCTTACGTTTGGAAGGAGATTGGATGGCAATTTTAACTTCAAAAATCGTTCCTCTAGGTCTGTTATCTTTCACGCTAATCGTTCCTCGTAAGGCATCTACAATCTGCTTGGCCAGAGATAGTCCTAGGCCAAAGCCACCTTTCTGACGAGTTCTTGCCTTGTCTACACGGTAAAAACGGTCAAAGATTTTCTTCTTATTGGCATCTGAGATTCCAATCCCATTATCTGTTACTGTAAGATAGAGGTGACGATCTGTAGCATGAACTACAAACTCAATCTTGCCATCTTCTTCGGTATACTTGATAGCATTATCAAACAAGATGGTCATGAGTTGTTTTAAGAGCAACTGATCGGTCATGAATGGGCGATAAACTCGATTTTCATAGTCAAAAACACGATCATTTTCAGAAGCAATCAACTCATAGTTGGCAAAGGTTGTTTTAAAGAATTGTGGAGAAACTTCTGCTATTTCTGGTTTGATTCCATCATCTCGACGTGCAAGGTTGAGAAGATTGGTCGTGAGGAAGCGCATGTTGCGAACTTCTTCAAGACTGGAAGCAATACTTTCGCTGGATTCCATGATTGTTGCCTCTGGTTTTCGAAAGAGATTCTCTAAACGATTTTGTAAAACGGCCAAAGGCGTTCTCAGTTCGTGACTTGCATTTTCAACAAAGGACTTCTGCTTTTGCATACTTTCCAGTAAGGGTTTAACACTGACACGTGCCAGGTAAACACTGGCAATTAAAGACAGGAGCCAGAAACTAGCCATCACTACAACAATTAAATGCTCGTGGTTTTGACTGATTTGCTCAAGCTGGCTGGTATTGATTAAAACCGCCGCATATTTGACGTTGCTTGAAACAGTGGACGAATTTGTTTCCATCAAGATCATCCGGTAGGTTTCTTCCTGACCGTAGCTATTGACAACTTGGATTTGCCGAATATGATTTAACTCTTTCTTGTCCAGCTTGATCTTGTCCAAGCCTAGAAAACGATTGCCCAGTAAGAGTTGGTTAAAATCCTTGTCAAAGAGCAAGACTTCAGTATTGGAGCTAACATTGGGCTTGATTTCAGCCTTACTGGCATCCGCTGTTGCTGGTTGAATACCCTTGACTTCCTCAGTTGCCCGATTAAGGGCTAACTGGATGACAGCTTGAGGACTACTACTAAGGGCTTGTAGTTTTTCATCTACAGAAGTGTAGAGACTCGAATGCATGACCTGAAGGATAATCAAGGTCATAGCAGAGAAAATCAGGGTGAACACTCCGAAGTTTCGAATGAAATAGCTGAAATCATCCGCATACCATGTTTTTTTTAGTTTATTGAACATCTTTTAAAATATACCCGACACTACGCAAGGTTTGAAGATTTTCAGCAAAGGCTGTACCTTTCAATTTCTTACGAACTTTTGAAACATAGACTTCCACAACGGAAATAGTCGTATCGCTATCAAATCCCCATAGACGGTCAAAAATTTGTGTCTTGGGAAGAATGACATTTTGATTTTGAAGGAAGTAAACCAATAACTCAAACTCTTTTCCGAGTAGTTCTACAGGAGTATCTTCCACTTTCACTTCATTCGTTGAAAGGTTGACGACAATATCCCCATAGGTCAAGGTATTTTCGTTAAACTTGCCTGAACGTTTGAGAAGGGCTTGGATCCGCATTTTGAGTTCTTCTAGGTAGAAGGGTTTGGTGAGGTAGTCATCCGCTCCCAACTCAAATCCATGTCCCTTATCATCCAAACTCTCTTTAGCAGTCATGATAAGGACTGGTGTCGTAATTCCTTTTTCACGCAATTCTTTCAAAACTTGGAAACCATTTTTTTCAGGCAACATCAGATCAAGTAGAATCAAGTCATAAACGCCACTTTCTGCTTCGTAGAGACCTTCTTCTCCATCAAAGACCTGCATGACATCTGCAAAATCATCTAAAAAGTCAAATACTGAGTTTGACAGGCCTAGATCATCTTCTACTAATAAGATTTTTATCATCAGAAACTCCTCCTTGTTACGATTATTATACCAAAATTGCCTTAAAAAAAACTCAACTCTCTCTTGTTTTCAGATAGAAAGTTGAGTTTTTATTTACATTTCGAACGAATTAAGCTTTAGCATATTGGGCTACAACAGCTTCGACTGCTGCTTTCTCACGCTTAATCAAGTCAACACGCGCTGCGATATCCTTGATCCCCATACGGATGTTTCGGCTAAGAGCGAGGTCAGAGAGTTGTGGTTCAAAGAATTCTTTGTATTCTGCCAAGCGTTGCTCTGTTTTAAAGATGTGTGATGGGAAGATGACAAAACTATCAAAGCTCATATCACCACCAAGGGCTGCCTTGATCCAATCCCAGTTTTCTCGCGCCCAAACCCAAACAGTTTCTTGGGTAGCTTGGTGTCCGAGGAATTGGAGGTACCATGAAGAAAGGTCCTGTGGTTTGACCACAAATTTATCTTTCCATGAGCCAATCAAGGTTTGGATATTGTCCGCATCTGTACTGTATGCAAGAGCTCCTGCCAACTGGCGTTTAAAGACCGCATCTGTCGCATGGGTGTAGAGATTCAGATAAGTTGCGACCAAATCCTTGGTCTCATGGTGTTTCATCTCATTGATGAGAACTTGAGCACGGATTACTGCTGGAAGTTCTGCAAGATTTTCCTTGTGAGCTGTAAAGATTTGACTAGCGACTTGACTAGCTTCTGCATCATTAGAGCGAATCATCATGGAAATGGTCAACTGACGAACCAATTCGTCTTCATCTGATTCACCATCTTTAGCTTCAAAACCAAGACGGTCATAGTTGTGACGAGCCAATTTAGCAACCAGTGCTTTGAAGGCTGTTTCTGCTTCTGTTCCTTCATCGATAAAGCGCTCAAGGGCAGCAATCACTTGAGAAACAGCTGAAACAACAAGGTAAGACTCTTCCTTAGCAAGTTTATCAAGGACTGGGAGCAAGTCAGCATAAGAAATGTGCCCTGCTTCAGCCAACAAACGACGTTCTTGAACGATTTGGAGTTTGCTTGTATTATCAAGTGTCTCTAGCTCAGCAAGAACGGCATCTAACAAGTCTCCTTGATAGTCGGTAATGTAGTGGGCCGTATTTTCTGTGTTGAGACGAAGAGCTCCGTCATTTTCAGCAAGAAGAGCGGCGTAGCCAGGGATTTCAATACTTTCAGTTTCGAGTGTATCTGGCAAACCTTTCCAGTTGCTGTTCAGTGGCACAACCCAGAGTCGGTTCTTGTCTTCGTGCTCACCGATAAAGAATTGTTTTTGTGAAATCTTCAAGACATCATTTTCAACTTTGACAGTGAGAACTGGGTAACCAGGTTGTTCCAACCAAGAATCCATGAAGGCCGCCACATCACGTCCTGACGCTTGTCCAAGGGCATTCCAAAGGTCACGACCAATGGTATTTCCATACTGGTGTTTTTCAAAGTAGGCATGCAAACCTTTAGCGAAATCAGCATCACCTAGCCAACGACGAAGCATATGCATGAGACGGCTTCCTTTGGCATAGACGATAGCTCCATCAAAAAGGGTATTGATTTCATCTGGGTGTTTGACTTCGACGTGAACAGATTGAACGCCATCCGTTGCATCGCGTTTAAGCGCTGCTGGAACACCACCTGTTTGGAAGTCTTCAAAGATATTCCAAGTTGGCTCGATGGCATCCACACAGACGTATTCCATCATATTAGCGAAGCTTTCATTGAGCCAGAGGTCATCCCACCATTTCATAGTCACGAGGTTTCCAAACCATTGATGGGCAAGTTCGTGGGCGATAACAAGGGCAACTTGCTGACGGCTGGCAAAGGTTGAGTTCTCATCTACAACCAAGTATACTTCACGGTAGGTGACAAGACCCCAGTTTTCCATAGCACCAGCTGAGAAGTCAGGGAGTGCGATATGGAGAGATTGAGGAATTGGGTACTTAACTCCGTAGTAATCTTCGTAAAACTCGATTGAGTGAACAGCGATGTCTAGTGAGAAATCAAGGTTAGATAGCGGGTGAGCTTTCGTTGAGTAGACACCTACGAGGGTACCGTTTTTAGTTTTAGCGGTCACACCTTGCAAATCACCAGCTACAAAGGCCAACAAGTAAGAAGACATACGAGGTGTTGTCTCAAACTTCCAGATACCTGTTTCCTTACGGTTTTCAACATCAATTTCTGGCATATTTGACAAGGCCACTTCACCTTCTGCTTGGTCAAAACGAAGAGAGAGATCAAAAGTTGCTTTGGCTTCTGGCTCGTCCACACATGGGAAGGCTTCGCGCGCAAAATGGCTCTCAAACTGAGTAGACAAGACTTCCTTCTTCACTCCATCAACAGTGTAGTAAGAGGGGTAAATCCCTGTCATGTTGTCTGTGATTTTTCCTGAAAAAGCGATAACCACTTCAACTTGACCTGCTTCAGCAAGTTCGATATGAAGGGCTTCATTTTCAGGATCAACTGTATATGGACGAGCTTGACCTGCAACTTCAACAGAAGCGATTTCCAGATCTTTTTGGTGAAGGGAAATACGGTCACTTTTCGCTTGACCAGTAATGGTCACTTTCCCAGAAAACCTCTTAGTCTCACGACTCAAGTCTAAAAATAAATCATAGTGTTCAGGAACAAATTTGCTAATAAAATGTTCTACTGCTTGCATAGTTTTCTCCTATTCTAAGTTTAAGAGTTTTACTCTTATTCAAACAAACTTATTATATCATGTTTTACTTAAGAAAAAAGGATTGGACGGCAATTTCCAAAACTTTCTTCCGTCTAACAGTCTACAGAGGGTAGACCTTACGAAATTCTTCCAAAACAACCTTGCTATCAGGTGTAAAAGTCAGACCTGCCTCGCGCAGCCACTCAGTGAAACAGTCTTCATGAACCTGACGCCAATAGGCTAGGGATTTGTCTCCTTCTCCTTCCTTGAAGGCATGGTCAGCAGAAACTTGATTGAAGGGTTTAACAGAAACCTTGCTAATTTCTACAATACAGACAGCCCGATCTTGGCTATCTAGAATGATATCAAAGGTCCCTTCTCGTGGAAGAGGTTCGGCTTCTAGTGCATAGAGGTCGTAAGCTGAGGCGGTTGCTGTCTTTTCGCCTTTTAAAACCAAATCTGCCAAGAGATCGGCTTCCACTCCAAAAGCCCAGGCATCGATTTCATCTCCGATAGAAGGGTTAATTTTCTTGTAGGCATTCCACATTTCTTGTGGTGTCATGGGTGCTCCTTTGTAATTTTTTACTTTTTTCTTTTATGTGTTTGAGATGATCTGGATGGTCAATCTCTAAATCAAAAATCTCTGGAATTGAACTATAGTGGATAATGCACTCAATCCCCATCTGATTCATTTTTTGTATGAAAGAAGGATTCAGATAACCTGCCACAGCAAAGTCAATCTTTTTAGTATTTGATTTTTCCTGCATCTGTCTCAACATATCTAACATAATTGGATTTTCCATATCATGCCATTGACTGTTTCTCACAGTCGCAAATACAAAGGAAGTCAAATCGTTCATTCCAACTACAATCTTTGAAATGCCCGTTTCCAGTATCCTGTCTAAGTCAAAATAAGCTGACGGCAATTCAATCATAGCGCCGACTTTCCCAGTAAAACCATGCTGACGCAATACTCTAATAGCTTGCTTTAACTGGTCGGCATCATTGACAAAAGGAAAAATAACAGATAAATTGGGATTGTTTTGATAAACATCTGTAACAACATTTGCCTCAGCCTGAAATTCATCCGGACACGCCAGTAAACGCCTAGTTCCTCTATAGCCAAATAAAGGGTGACGTTCTTCAAAATACTTTTTAGTCCCCTCTAGACAATTAGCCTCTGTATTCGTTAATTCTGAAAAACGATACCAGACCTCTTCATCTGAGTACAAGGAGCAAATTGAGCTTAGATAATCTTTTGCAAATTGCTGACAACTAGGTAATAGTATGTTTTGATTGAGCTCTCTCAACAAATATTCCCCACGAATCATTCCAATGTGGTGAAATAGTTGAGGATAAACTTTTTCAACAATTTTTTCTCCACTAAAAGCCAGTTGGTTTTGCATGTCCATTCACCTCGTCTTAAGAGATACAATATCAGATATCATTATATGCCGCTTTAATCTAGTTCAAAAGCTTCATAAGGTTCCACTAACTCATATCCTAAAAATTCTGCTACTTTTTTGGAAGCCTCGTTATGAGCATCCCAAAGAGGAAACATATCTCTATTTAAACTCTCTAGAATCATTGCAGCACCAAGCTTTTTAGCAAATCCTTTTCCTTGTTCGTTTGGTCTAGTTGCAACTTCCACTTCAACTGCTCCACGGTAAACTAACCCTGAGGAAATCCCAGCAATCAGTTCATTATTTTTAAGAACCACAAAGCCAAATCCACCTTTTAAAGCAAAATCCTGATAAGACTCAAAATCTCCCTTTAAATCTTGTGACCATTCTTCCTCAGAAAAGCAGTTATAAATATGATTATCAATAGGCACAATACTGTAACCTTCCTCTAAATGAGTAACTAGATCATTTAGAAATTCAACTTGAAAATTTGCCTTATCTTTAAAAGAATAGCGAGTAAAAGAAATTAACCCCACTTTCTGATGCAGAAAATCTTGCCAATTGGCATTTTCTGAAATAATAATCTTATAATCTAAACCATATTTCCTAACAAAATCTTCCCAAAATCTGGAATTCAACTTCCCCGCTAGGTATAGAAAATTCCCAACATCATAAAAGCTTGTTGTCCTATCACTGTTTCGGTAGACAGTTCCGATTTGAGATTTAAGACCATAGAGAACCATATTTTTCTTCCATGTTTTAAATAGTTCCATTATCTCCCTTCTTCACCTTCCAATTTCTATAGCTTGTCATATCTAATTCTGGAAATCCTAGTAACTCTGCCTTAACCTGCAACACTAAAGGAGAAGCATTATCGGCAGTAATTTCTTCCAAATTCAACCAAAGTGCATTTGCTGAATCATTACTTCCATCAAGAACTTCATGAGGAAGTGATTTTTGATAGCGTTCGAAATCAAGTACTATATCATAAAAGGCCATGATATGGTGTACTGCAAAGTCTTGCCCATCTTCTTGAACCAGCACATCATAAATCCTAGAATTAGCGTAACCATTAACCTTATATCCCGTCTCTTCCAGAACTTCCCTCTTGAGAGTTTCTGTCAACCCCTCACCTACTTCCTGACTACCACCGGGTAGATCATAGCGATGTTGATATGGACCTCTCGTTTTCTCAACGCAGAGTAACTTCCCATTTTCAAAGCAAATGCCATAGATGCCAAAGTGATTTTTGATTTCCATCAGATTCCCCTACTTCAAACTCCAACCACCATCAATGGTCAGGATTTGTCCTTGCATGGCAGATGCGTGACCGCTAGCTAAGAATAAGCTGACTTCTGCAATTTCACTTGGCTCGATCCAGCGTTTGATTGGTGTTTCACTAGCTACCCAGTCTGCTAAGCCACCGGGTTCAAAGTCCGCAGCAGTCATGCCAGTCTTGACAGCACCTGGAGCAATACCAAATACCTTAATCCCAGCTTCCGCATAGTCTAGAGCCAACTGCTTGGTAAATCCAGCCAAGGCATGCTTAGAGGAAGTATAGGCGTGTCCACCACCTCCTGCTAGATTTGAAGCAATAGAACACATATTGATAATGATTCCTTTTTTATTTTCCAGCATTTGCGTCAAATAATAGCGAGTCAGCTCAACAGGAGTCACATAGTTGATTTCAAAAATCTCTTGGATTTCCTGCGCTGTCTGCTCCAAAAGTGGTTTGTAATCATCCAAAACTCCAGCAGTATTGCACAAAACATCCACCTGAGGACACCAGTCAAAAATTGGCTCCAAGTCCAAGGTCAAATCTCTCTGTAAAAAGTGGAAATCACCCTGCAATTGGGGATTTTCACCTTGATCAACTCCATAAACTTGATAGCCCTTCTCTAAAAAGAGGCGAGCTTGAGCTAGACCAATCCCTGAACTCACTCCCGTAATCAATACGCGTCTAGTCATGCACTTCTACCCAATCCGTCGCCAAAACATCACAAGGTGTCGGGCTCCACATCGAAAAACCTTCCCCTTCTCCAGAAACGTTGATTAGGAAATAGGGAGTCACTTCAAGTGCAACCCCGTTTTGCTCAATGGTGTCAAAGAGTTGGACATAGTTTTCAGCCCCTCCCCAACCAGTTCGTACATATTTTTTCTTAGCCTTTAATCCAGGCAGGATTTCTTCAAATGTCATGATGTTCTCCTTTGTTGTCTACTTATTTTTATTATAACAAAAAATCGGGAACCAATCTATCATGGTTCCCGATTTTGTTCTTCCCTAGTCTTTCCCACCAAGTTTGCTATTGATAGTCATCATGATACTGGCAATTTTCTCTCCCCAGTATGGGTCAGAAGCATAGCGTACATTCATACCAGAAGCCTTGTTTCCAAGATGGTCTCGTCCATAGTCAATGTAGTTCTCGCGAATCCACTTAGCCGCGCCGAGGATCCCCTTATCCACATCATCAAATTTTTTGGCTGAGGTATACGGGCTCGAATCATAAGCTGCAATTCCAAAGAAATTATTCTTATCCTTAGCTATCTGGCTCCGTCCCCAAGCACTCTCAAGTGCACTATGAGCCATTAAGTAAAGAGCATTTACACCATAGCGTTCCTCAGCTTCCTTAAAAACAGCTCCCTTACCAGCGAGGCGACTATCCCGAATATTCATCAAAGAATAAACTTTATCCAATTCAGCTGCGCTGTAATTACTTGGCTTAGTCAAATTTCTAAAGAGGAAGGGATTTTCAATGGTAAAGCCATCAAAATGAATTCCATCAGTTGAATAATATTTCTTACCAATGGTCATAGCTGAGCTATGTGGCGCAACACGGAGACTTACATAAGGTGATAACTCATGGTAAAAATACTTGCCATCACTTGTATAATGAGGGACAAATTCACTATCTTTATCAATAGCTACTAAATCACTTTTATTCATGAAGCCTGATAAACCAGAAATATTGACTGGTATTTGACTATCTTTTTTAGATTGGGCATCTCCAAGCGAGACTATGGTTCCCTGTGATACATAACTCAATCTTTCACCAGAAGCGCTATAAACATAAGCAGTAATTGGCTTCACTTTATAATATTTTGCTTCTGAGATCCACTTTCCATTATTCTGGAAGGAATACTCTTTACCTTTGATCGTGAAAGTACCTGTTACATATCGACCATCATCTTTTAGATAGTACCAAGCATCGTAATCTTTGTCAAAAATCCATTCATTTTTGGCCATATAGCCACCAGATTTAAGGTAGTATGAGCCAATCCATTCACGGGAAGCGTAGGCCCCACCTGACTTCAAGTAGAACCAGCTATTGTAGGATTTATCAAAAATCCACTCTTTTTCCGCCATAGCGCCACTATCTTTCAGAAAGTAGTCACTTTTCCACTGGCTACTTGCCATCACACCATCGCTATTAAAATAGTACCATGTTCCTTTGATTTTTTCCCATTTATTGCGAGAAATCTTGCCCGAAGCTGTTGCATAGTACCACTTGTCAGATATTTTTACCCAATCATTTTCTGCCATTGCGCCACTACCTTGGAAGAGATAGTCATTATAGATGGTGCGACTAAGCATGACACCATCTTTATCAAAGTAATACCAAGAACCTTCAATCTTTTCCCACTTATTGCGAGAAATCTTGCCCGAAGCTGTTGCATAGTACCACTTGTCAGATATTTTTACCCAATCATTTTCTGCCATTGCGCCACTACCTTGGAAGAGATAGTCATTATAGATGGTGCGACTAAGCATGATTCCGTTTTTATCAAAATAGTACCAGCTACCTTCAATATTTTCCCATTTGTCGCGAGAAATCTTTCCCGAAGCTGTAGCATAGTACCACTTGTCAGATATTTTCACCCAAACATTTTCTGCCATAGTACCGTTACCTTTGATAAGGTAACCATCAACTATGGTATTACTGAGCATAATACCGTTTTTGTCAAAGTAATACCAAGTACCACTAATTTTTTTCCAGTTTACGACAGGCTGGTTATTTTCATAAAAACGCCAGTTTCCTTGCTCTTTTTTCCAACCTTCCTTAATAACTTCCTCTTTTTTTTCCTTTTTGGAAGGATTTTCCTCTTTTACAGCTGGCTCTTTCTTCGCCTCGACTTTAGGAACTTCTTTCTTGGGAGCAGCTTCCTCTTTTTTCTCGACTACATCTGTGGTCTGAGTTTTTTTCGTAACCTGAGATTCTTCAGCATGTACAGATGTCTTTGCAAATCCTGCCATAGAAAGAACAACAGTACTTGCAAGTAGTATCTTCTTCATTTTATTCTCCTCAGTAGAAAACTATCTACACTATTACTATTTTATAAAACCTATTGTAACATAGTTGACTAACGAAAATATTACAAATTGATGAAGATTCTATGTCTTGTTGACGATAAGGAAGACCTAGTTTATCTCAGACTGGCTTTAACTTCTCGACGGAGATCTTCCAAACTGCTAATGCCATATTTGTCCATGACTTTTGGTAGATGTTCGATAATATCAGGACAGGCATAAGGATTGGTAAAGTTGGCTGTTCCAACTCCAATAGCAGACGCTCCAGCCAGATACATTTCTAGTGCAGCCTCTGCCGAATCCACTCCTCCCATTCCAATGATGGGCAGGTCTGTTGTTTGGGCAACTTGTCGGATGAGTTTGAGGGCTACTGGAAAGACTGCTGGGCCTGACATCCCACCCGTTCCATTGGCTAGGATTGGCTTTCTGGTTTTGAGGTCAAAGCGCATACCGACTAGAGTATTGATCATGGTTAAGCCACTTGCTCCCGCATCTTCTGCGGCTTTGGCGACGGTGACAATATCCGTCACGCTAGGGGTTAACTTAACATAAACTGGCACATCAGAGGCTTCCACAGCTGCCTTTACCACTTCATAAGCCAAGTCAGGATCTTGCCCAATCAGAAGTCCATGATTGCCGTGATCTACATTCGGGCAGGAGATATTAAGCTCGATAGCTTTTACATTTGCTGCCTTCGAAATTCCTCGAGAAACCGCAGCGTACTCTTGTTTTGAAAAGCCTGCAACATTGGCGATGATGGGAAGCGTAGGATACTCTCTTTCCAACCAAGGCAGTTTTTCAGCCAAAACAGCCTCTAAACCAGGATTTTGCAAGCCGATTGCATTTAGCATACCAGCAGGTGTCTCAGCTACTCTTGGAGTAGGATTGCCAAAACGCGGTTCAAGTGTCGTCGCCTTGATCATAATAGAGCCTAAAAGGTCTAAATCATAGTACTTGGCATACTCTTGGCCAAAACCAAAACAGCCTGATGCTGGAATAATCGGATTTTTCAAATCCAAGCCTGGTAGAGAAACTTGTAAACGATTTTTAGTCATGATTTTCTCCTTATAATACAACCGTTCCTGTACGGAAAACAGGGCCATCTTCACAGACACGTTGACTAATTGTCTCACTATCTGGCACTTTTAGGACACAGGCATAGCAAGCCCCCATCCCACAAGCCATACGAGATTCTAGAGATAGATAGGCTCTTGGGTGATTATAAAATTTTTGATTGATGTACTTCATCATTCCAGGCGCTCCACATGAGTAAACAGCATCAAATTGACTGTCTAAGTCATTGATGACGACTGACACATTTCCCTTAATGCCATAAGAACCATCATCTGTCGTTACAAAGACCTGACCATATTGGGCCAATTCGGTTTCGAGAATAACAGCATCCTTGCTGGCAAAACCGAGGACTGTCACTACTGTCACCCCACGCGCATGCAATTCCTTAGCCACCTCAAGCAAGGGCGGGACACCAATCCCACCACCAACGAGGAGAACTCGGTTCTGGTCGTCCAAGTCAGACAAGTCAAAACCATTTCCCTGAGGCCCCATCACATCAAGAGTATCACCCTGACTTAATGTTGAAAAAATAGCAGTCCCAGACCCCTCTATCCGATAAATGAGATGACAATGCTTGTTTGCCTTGTCAATAGACGAAATTGAAATAGGACGGCGTAAGAGATGGGCATCATCAGGTACTCGCAGATGAAGAAATTGGCCTGCTCGCATGGCTTCAACCATCTCCCCTTCTAGGACTAATTCAAAGATTGCTGGCGCAATTTCCTCTTGTGCGACCACCTTCATCGTTTCCAAACGAATGGCACCCAAACGTTTCTTACATGTGGGATTCATGACTTTTCCTCCTTAAATTTAAGGGAACCAGATAAAGAAAAGACCTTGCAATAGCAAGGCCTCAGTTGGGTATGGACAGAACTCATGCGAACACTTAAAAAGTCTCCACAGCGAGCCCCTCTATTCCTTTTATCTGACACCTTGTGAGTCTCTCTGGACTCCCCTTAAAGGTTAAATTTGTATTAGTATACTCTTTCAAAGAAAAAAAGTCAAGCAGAAAACGAACATTCTACTTGACTTTACTGGATTATTTTTCACGAATGACTTCGACCTTGTAGCCATCAGGATCCTTGACAAAATAATAGTTTGGTTGAGTTCCTGGAAGTCCATTAGGGGCTGTCACCTCATAGCCTTTTGCGCTATGTTCTTGATGTAGCGCCTCAAGGTCAGGTGTACTGAGGGCAATATGGGCAAAGCCATCTCCTACCACGTAAGGACCGTGATCATAGTTATAGGTCAATTCCAACTCGTAGTCATCACCCTCAAGTCCTAGATAGACAATGGTAAAAGCATAATCTGGAAAATCCTTGCGACGCAATTCTCTAAATCCAAAAGCATCCTGATAAAATGCGATGGATTTTTCAAGATTTTCTACTCGCAAGCAAGTGTGTAGCATTTTTGAAGCCATTTTTCTCTCCTTTATGTCAAAAAAGACTGGAACAATCCTGTACCAGCCTTATAAGTGATTATTTACCAAGTTTTGCTTTAGCTGCATCTGCAAGAGCTGTGAAAGCTGCTGCATCGTTAACAGCCAAGTCAGCAAGCATTTTACGGTTAACTTCGATTTCAGCCAATTTCAAACCATGCATCAATTGTGAGTATGAAAGTCCGTTCAAACGAGCTGCCGCATTGATACGAGTGATCCACAATTTACGGAAGTCACGTTTTTTCTGACGACGGTCACGGTATGCATAGTAGTAAGAGTTCATTACTTGTTCTTTTGCAGTACGGAACAAGATGTGTTTAGCTCCATAGTAACCTTTTGCTAATTTAAGAATACGTTTACGACGTTTGCGTGATACAACGCCACCTTTAACACGTGCCATGTTTTATTTCCTCCAAATATTTCCTAGAATTGTTTACTTACTGTTAGGCTATTATTTCAAGCGAGTAAGCATTGCTTTGATACGTTTGAAATCTCCTGAATGCACCATAGATGCTTTACGAAGATGACGACGTTGTTTCTTAGTTTTTCCGTGGAAACGGTGAGAAGTGTAAGCACGGAAACGTTTAAGTCCACCAGAACCTGTACGTTTGAAACGTTTAGCTGATGCGCGGTGTGTTTTTTGTTTTGGCATGATTTTTTCTCCTTTATTTAACTTTCTGACAATTATTTTTTGTCAGTTGCTGGCGCCAACTGCATGAACATTTGGCGTCCATCCATCTTAGCTCGTTGTTCGATGATTGCAATATCTTGTGTTGCTTCAGCAAACTCGGCTAAAACTTTTGCACCAATCTCTTTATGGGTAATCATACGACCCTTAAAGCGGATAGATACCTTAACTTTATTTCCTTTTTCAAGGAATTTACGTGCATTGCGAAGTTTTGTGTCAAAGTCACCCTTGTCAATAGTTGGACTCAGACGAACTTCTTTCACAGTAACAACACTTTGTTTTTTACGTTGTTCTTTTTGCTTTTTCTGGTACTCAAATTTGAACTTACCGTAGTCCATAATTTTAGCAACAGGTGGTTTTGCTTGGGGTTGAATCAATACTAAGTCGACATTTGCACTATCAGCCAATGCTTGCGCTTCACTGAGTGGCTTGATGCCTAGCTGTTCTCCCTCAAGACCGATCAAGCGAACTTCACGTACACGAATTTCATCATTGATGAATAAGTCTTGCTTTGCTATGGTTTTCACCTCTTTTTTATTATTAGAGAAAAACAAGAGCGGACTCGTAATGATACAAGCCCGCACGTTATGATAGCGTTTCTTAGAAACTTTTCATCCGTAGGGCCAGGCAACTTGATGTCACAAGGCGAGAAGCTCTCACTTCTGCTTTTCTCAACTTTTATATGATACCAAGTTTTCTATCCCTTGTCAAGATAAAAAGTCATTTTTTCAAAAAACTTTCTGTTTTCTTCTTGATGTCCGCATCAAAAAGAGAGAACCTAGTTGGTTCCCTCCCTGTGTTAGTTTTTACTTATTTTCCCTATAGGAACGCTAAGACCTATTAACAACTTCCTTTTTACGAGAACTTCCCCATCTTTCGATAAATAGAATCCCCACTAGCAAAAGGATAATCAGGCAAGGAAGTAAGACTAGCCCCATACCCCAATTTAGATTGACATTATCAATTTGCTTAGGTAATCTTCCAGATAAAATCTCCACTGAACGCAAGTAAGTAAAGGGAATCAGATGTGCAATCTTTTGGAGAGGCTGAATTGTTTGAATACCAAACAACAAGCCAACAATCCCAATGAGGGAAAGAAAGAGGACAGGCATTTTTTGCTTGAAAAAGTAAGCAATCAAGTAGACGACTTCCACAATGACAATAAAAGCTAAGAAAGCTAATAGCAAGCTAGGAAATAACACATCTTGTATCTTCCCAATAGTTACCTCTTGATTGGTTAAGCTATAGAACGGGTAGGGATAATCTAACTGTCCAAAACCACTTATCAGGCTTCCCACTAGAAAAGAAAAGACACAAATTCCGATAAACAGCACAGTTACATAACTTACCCCAACTCCAAGAGAGGACATGGCAAATGTCACTTTTGAAAAAGGATATAACTGAGCTGTATCAAGATTATTTTGATATCTTTCTGCGAACAGTTGTGTTAGCATGAAAATAATAGCAATCACAAACAAGCTTGGGATGATAGCCTCTAAAATCCAGACAATCTGATCAATCCCGTGGGTAGGAAACTCCAAAGTATGTGCTTTTATGTTTAAGGGATACAGGGCTTGGTAAATCTTCCGTTCACGGTCAACCCCCATTTTTAATTCAGAGCTAGAAGTCGGGTCATTTGATACAAATTCATAATTCTTCTCTTCATCTTGCCACTGCAAATAGTAGGCTTCTTTCCAGCGCCCTTCTTTTAATAAAGTCAGAATTTCTTTCTTTCGCGTCAAAAGATTTTTTTGCAAGTCTAAATCACTTTTAGCAGTCTGGTATTCCTCCGAGCTGGTGTCAGACATTTGGGAGAGTTTCTCTTCATTTTCATTGATAGCTCTCTCGTTGGCTGCAATACGAGTTTCCAACCTGCTCTCCAAGCTGTGTGAGTTTGCAGTCTGACTATTTAAATAAAAGGTAACACCGAGTACAGATGCAAATAAAGCTAAGATAATCCAGTTTAAACGACTTTTGAAAACTTTCTTTAACAAAAATAGACTAATATCTTTCATAACGGAACCTCTTCTATCTGCCCCTGACGAATGGTTACCATGCTATCGCAAATCTCCACTAACTCCTCTTTGTAGTGGGAACTTAAAAGAACCAGCTGTTCTTTTCTATTGATTTGTGCCAATCTATCAAAAAACTTCTGTCGATAATACTCGTCTAAACCATTTGTTACCTCATCCATAAGCCAGCATTTCGCCTGACTGAGGAAATACATGGCAATCACCAAGCGTTGCTTCATCCCTAAGGAATACTTACGAATAGGAAGGCTGATATAGTCAGACATTTCCCAATAGGCGATTTCATCACTCAAGTTCAGGCCTGACTTCCAGATGTTCTTTATGAGACGAAGGTAGTCCATCCCACTTAAGTTTCCATCCAGCCATTCAACACTCTCATAATAAAACAAAGAAGGAGAGGCTGCGATATGTCCACTACTAAGGGGAAGCAGCTTGCTAATAGCTCGGAACAGTGTCGTCTTTCCCGAGCCATTGATAGCAAGAAGGCCATAAATCCTACCTTTTTTAAAGGTGAAATCCGCATCTTGCAAGATGACTTGTCGCGTTTTTAAGGTAACATGAGTAAGATTTAACATATCCAGCCCTCCTTTTTCTCACTCTTTAAGGATTAATAACCTCCGCTGTAGAAGTTTATGACCTCATAACGATCGTAGTTCCAGCTTCCACCAACTTTATACTCAGAATAGCTGTAATCACAAGACCATGATGGGATAGAAATGTATTGATGGTTAGTACCGTATTCCCACACGGTATTCCAATCATACCGATAACTTTTAAGAACACTCACAGCAGATACACTGGACTGAAAAAAACAATGGATGATAGACTGGCTAATAAAACAACTTTTGCTGATTTTTCATGGTTATCATTGCATTTATATCTTTACTATTGAAAACACTTTCATTATATCGCTTTTCTCATTATTATGCAACAGATTTTTAGTTTGTTTCACTAATATATAACATTTTTCTTCCTAACGAACGCTTTCAATTCGCCAACTATTCCATCCTTTAAAGCGAATAGCTCCGTTCTGGTCAGTTCGGTAAATCTTACTCTTGATGGTCTCTAGTCGAGTCAAGGTTTCCTGATGGGGGAGTTTCGTACGATTGTTCTTTCCAACTGAGATGAGAGAAATCTCTGGGTTGAGTTTTTCTAGAAAAGCTGGATTTGATGAGGTTTTAGAACCATGTTGACCGACTTTCAAGACATCCACCTCTAAATCAGGATATTGCTTTAGAAAATCCTTCTCTCCCTTCTCTTTCAAATTTCCGGTGAAAAGAAAGTTCTTATCTAGGAGTTTCCCATAAAGAACCAGAGAATCATCACGATCCCCATCTCCAATCTTCCTTGGAGATAGGACTTCTAAAGAACCGCCAAAAATCGGTAAATTCTCCCCTGCTGCCACACTGCGCACCTCGGTTTGGCTTGCTTCTAATTCTGCCACAAAATCCTTCTGTGTCAAACTTCCTTTTGATACTAAAATCTCCACAACATGGAAAGCCTTGGTCACCTCCAGCAAATCGCCAACATGTTCCTTGTCTGTGTTGGTCAAAATCAACTGGTCAATCTTGGCTACCCCACGACTTTTTAGATAGGGAATCAAGGTTCGCTGGGCATTGCTGGTCGTCGCCTTTTCTTGCCATTTTTCGATTTTCTTATCAGACCCTGCCTTGCCTCCCACGTCTATGAGAATGGTTTTACCTGTTACATCCCGTAGGAAAATACTTTCCCCTTGCCCTACATCCAGCATGGTAATTTCATTTTCCAGTGGATACTTGGTCAAGAAAAAGAGCCCCACAATAAAGAGACTGAACCCTGCTAGTCTTTTGATGTTTTTTCTCATGTCATATACCAAGGCTAATGAAACTAAGAGAAGAATCAAAAGCCATGCATTGGGTTGACCAAAGACCAGAGGCCTGCTTGCCAGCTGCGATACCAAGCGAATAATGTCCTCCAACCACTCAAAGACAAAGTTAAACTGAGTGACTGGGTAAACAAAAGACAGAATGAATAAGATGGACAAAAGCGGTAAGAATACCAAGTCAAACAGAAAAGAAAAGACAAAGGTCAAAAGGATAGACCAAGGCTGAAATTCTGCAAAATAGAAGGATAGAGTGGGCAATATTCCCAAGGAAATGACTAGACTTTCTCTGGCAACAGCCTTGAGTCCCTCCCCTTCTTTGCTGGTCATGGTCAAGATAAAAGCATAAGCGCAGGACAAGACCCCTCCTGCAGTTAGGAAAAAGTTGGGCATGATGATAAAGAGGACAAGGACTGTTAAGGCAAAATTGTCCAAGCCCTTAACACCATGTTGAGCCAGTAACTTTTGTAAGAGACTGCGAATGACCGAAGCTGAAAATCCTGTCAGGCCTGCATAGATAAGGGAAAAGGGATAGGTCAGCCACTTCAACTTTTCTTGGGTCAAGCCCAATCGCAAGAGGAGTTTCTTAAAGGCATCCATAAAGAAGCCCACCTGCATGCCTGATAAGGCAAAGAGATGGATAATTCCTAGACTGGAATAGAGTTCATTCATCTCCTCAAAGTCCGTGTCCAAATATCCCAGCAAGAGCCCCGTCATATAATTGCTCATAGGGTCTGGAAAGTACATCTTGATCCAAACTACAGCCTTTCGACGTAAACTGGACAGATTTTCTCCTATATCCCAACTGCTAACTTTTTTAAGTGACTGGATACTCTTGATAGTCAGTGTCTGGTAAATCCCCTGGGTCTTTAGATAGGCTTGGTAGTTAAATCCACCAAAATTCCTCTGACCTTCTGGCTCTGAAAGCTTCCCTTCTAATTCCAAGTCATGAAGGTCTGTCAAGGCTTGAAATTGCTCTTTCTCCTCCTCGGACTGGAGTTTATAGTAAACTTGGAAGGTACGGCCGTCAGCCTTACCCCGAAAGGACAGACTATCACCATTGACCTTGATGGTATCAGGCAAGATCTTCACCTTTTCAACATAACCGACTAAATTTTGACTAGCTTGTGTCTGTTGCCAAGTTTGAAACAGAAACCAAAATCCAAAAACTCCACAAATCGCTAGAACTTTTCCAGCCGATTTCCAAGGAAATTGGAAAAAGAGACAGACAAGCAAAAAAACAAAACCTAGCAGTGCGAGATAGGACGATGCGAAAATGGCATAGTAAAGCCAGAGCAACAGAAAGCTCAGATAGATTAGAGGAATAGGGAAGTTTTTAATCCACTGTAACATAGTCTTTTAACTTTTCTATGGTCTTTGCGCCAATTCCAGAAACCTTATTGAGCTCATCTACTGACTTGAATTTGCCATTTGCCTCACGATGATCGATAATATCCTGAGCTCGTTTTCCTCCCAAACCTTTGACCTGCTTGAGTTCTTCTAAACTGGCTTTATTGAGGTTGACCCTCTTTTCTTTACTTGTCGAAGGAGTCGTTCCAGAGGCAGCCTGCTGACTAACTGCTTCTTCTCCCTTAGTTGGAACATAGACAAGAGCCTCGTCACTGACTTTCTGAGCGAGATTTAGCGACTTGCTATCTGCCTCCTCTGTCAATCCACCCGCCTTCTGAACGGCATCATGAACACGACTACCTACTGGCAAATCATAAATTCCTGGCGATTTAACAGCACCTTTGACATCTACTGTGATTAAATCTTGTTCAGGAGACTCTTCCTTTTCTTCCTTCTTCACTTCTTTTTCAGACGATGAATCCTTTGAAACGGCCGAGACTTCAGCTTGCAAGTTTGTTTCTTTCACAGGTGTTTGTGAAGTTGGCTTTAGTAGGAAAAAGCCACCTACAAGCAAGCCCAAACCTGCACAGATGACAATGATTTTATACTCTTTGATTTTCTCGATAATTGCTTCCATATTTTCTCCTCTTTTAAGTTATTCGTAAGAGGAAGAAAAAAACAGTCGAAAATTTCTTTTCAACTGCTTATTTATTTGCAAAATAGTCTTCCTTAGTCAAGACATAATAAACTCTTGTGATAATTCGACCTGGTTCTTTATTATCCATTCTGGCATAGGGTTCTTCGTGGGAAAAACGCATACCTGATTTCTCCATGACCTTGCCAGATGCGGGATTGTCTTTGTCGTGAAGAGCAGTCAATTTGTTCATTCCAATCTTCTCAAAAGCCAGTTCAATCACGGCACGATTGGCTTCTGTCGTCAATCCTTGATTCCAATATTTTTTATTGATAATGTAACCAATAGCTGCTTTTTTGAGAATGGGGTCAATCTTGTGCAAGTCAATAGTTCCGATAAACTGACCATTGCTTTTTAGTTCGATCCCCCAACGTCCCAAGGAATTAGCCAAGTAGAGCTGAGCAATATTGTTCTTAGTTTCTTCTAAGCTTTGATTGGTTGGAAAAGTGTAGCGTGTATTTTCTCTGTCTGAGGCATAGTCAAACATAGCTTCCGCATCATCCAAGGTTACAGGTCGGAGCAATAAACGTTCTGTCTCCACTATTGGATACTGGGCTAGTTTTAAAAAGATTGATTCCATACACACTTCCCCTATTTACATGTATTTTCCTACTAGCTTATCAAAAAAAGCTCATCAAAGCAAAAGTTTTTCTTGATTTTCGAAACAGTTTTATATAAAATAAAAACATCACGATAATCGGGTTTCTCTGTGATGTTTGATTTTAAAGACCCGAATTTAGAAAATGGAGTAAACCTATATGTTAATCGGAATTCCAAAAGAAATTAAGAATAATGAAAACCGTGTCGCCCTCACACCTGCTGGTGTCCATAGTTTGATCACCCGTGGTCATCGCGTCCTTATCGAGACAAACGCTGGACTCGGTTCAGGCTTTACTGATGCTGACTATCAAAAGCAAGGTGCTGAGATCGTCGCTACTGCTGACGAAGCCTGGGCAGCTGAGTTGGTCGTGAAAGTAAAAGAACCACTAGCTTCTGAATATGGGTACTTGCGCGACGACCTTCTCCTCTTCACCTACTTGCACATGGCCGCTGCTCCAGAATTAGCAGATGCTATGTTAGCAGCAAAAACAACAGGAATTGCCTATGAAACTGTCCGTGACAGCCAAGGACATCTGCCACTCCTCGTTCCTATGAGTGAAGTTGCTGGCCGTATGGCGGTTCAAATAGGTGCTCACTTCCTTACCAAACAAGCTGGCGGTTCTGGTGTCCTACTAGGTGGTGTTCCGGGTGTTCCAAAAGGAAAAGTAACCATCATCGGTGGCGGTGTCGTCGGTACACACGCTGCCCGCATCGCCCTTGGACTTGGTGCTCAAGTAACTATTTTAGATATCAGTGCTAAACGACTCTCAGTCTTAGAGGAAGTCTTCGGAAACCAAATCCAAACTCTTATGTCCAATTCATTCAATATCGAAGCAAGTGTGAAAGATGCTGATGTGGTGATTGGAGCAGTTCTCATCCCTGGTGCCAAGGCACCGAAATTGGTGACAGATGAGATGGTCAAACAAATGCGTCCAGGATCTGTCATCGTTGATGTTGCCGTTGACCAAGGTGGTGTTATCGCAACAGCAGATCGTGTAACAACGCATGATGAACCCGTCTATGAAAAACATGGGGTGCTCCACTATGCTGTCGCCAACATCCCTGGTGCCGTAGCTCGTACTTCTACCATCGCCCTGACCAATGTCACCCTTCCTTACATCGAAGCCTTAGCAGGAAAAGGATTTAAGAAGGCAATCACTGAAGATCAAGGCTTACGTGAAGGAGTTACAACTTATCAAGGTTACTTGACTAGCCTCCCAGTTGCCCAAGGCCTCGATAAGGATCACACTTCGATTGATGAACTTGTCTAAAGACATTAACTAGTTAACTCAGATACGAGAAGAGCAGTTCAAATAGAACTGCTCTTTTTTGCTATTCTGTTTCTTCCTTCTTTTCTTCATTTTTAACTGAAGCTGGTTCATAAGCTCGGATAATCTGAGCGACAACTGGATGGCGAACCACATCCTTGGCCGAAAAATGAACAAAGTCGATTTGGTGAATGTTCTTGAGCTTTTCTTGAGCATCAATCAAACCTGATTTGACGTTACGTGGTAGGTCAATCTGACTGATATCTCCATTGACAATCATCTTCGAATTAAATCCTAAACGAGTCAGGAACATCTTCATCTGCATGATGGTCGTATTTTGTGCCTCATCGAGAATGACAAAAGCATCGTCCAAGGTCCGACCACGCATGTAAGCAAGGGGCGCGATTTCTATGATTTCACGCTCCATGAGACGGGTGGTCTGGTCTTTTCCTAAAATCTGATACAAGGCATCATAAACTGGTCGAAGATAAGGATCCACCTTCTCCTTGAGATCACCCGGAAGAAATCCTAGACTCTCACCTGCTTCAACTGCTGGTCGAGTGAGGATAATTCGCTTGACTTGACCACGTTTAAGGGCAGTCACTGCCAAGGTCACTGCAAGAAAGGTCTTCCCTGTCCCTGCAGGTCCGATTCCAAAGGTCACATCATGCTGTTTGACACTGTCCACATAAAGCTTTTGACCCAAGGTTTTGACACGGATGGGTTTCCCAGTATTGTCCTTGATAATTTCTTCTTCGTAAAGGGCGACAAACTTGTCGATTTCATCGTTTTTAACCATATTAATCGCTGTCACCACATCTGGCGTACCAACGGTCATTCCACGATTCACCAAGACCATCAAGGCTTGGATAACCTGACGAGCTTCCTCGCAAGCAGACTCTTCTCCCAAAACCTGGACAATCTCCGTACGGGCATGAATCACCACATCGAGCTCTTCTTCCATCAAACGAAGATGGCGCTCATTGGATCCAAAAAGATGAAACAGGTCATCCGGATGACTAAGTTGAATGTCTATTGAATGTTCCTTCAAATAAAGAACCTCTCTAATCCTTTTATTTCTTTTTATTATAGCAAAGAGAACAATAAAATACTAGCCTCATCTCATTGTCTCTAGTGTTCTAAGTATTCTTGCCAGATGACGTCAAAGTCTCCTAGGTTGAAAGAGAAACTGGCATGCTCCTCCAAAAAGCGACTCACCTCATCAAAATCATCTGTGTGTTTTGGGAAGGTTGACTCTTCAAAAGCGAGGTCTGCCAGGATGGCTTTAGGGCTATTACTTTTAGGATTGCGCTCAGTCATGAGCCAAGTGTAAAATGATTTTCTCAATTCTTTCTCCTATCAAGACTTTTTTTGATGAAACTTTTCTGATTTTTAAAAATTACTGGACTTAGCCTCTGAAACGTAGTGGTTTATAAAATCCGTTTTCGCATCAGTATAGGCGTCTCGATTGTGTTCAAATTGTTTCCACAAACTGAGTTTTAATTCCTGATACGCTTGGGCAATATCTGGATGCTGGCAGAGATAATCTCTAAAATAAATCTCGTCATGATCTCCCATCAGTCGCAAATGTAGATGAAAAACTTTCTCGGCAAAGCCCTGCTCTGTATAGCCTTTATTTAGAGAAATCCTGTTAGGATTCTCCGACATCACTAGCCAACCATTCTTCACCAATAGATCCCTGACCCTCGCTAAATCCTCTATACTACCTACTTCTAAAAGAATATCAACGATGTTCTTAGCCCAAATGTTAGGGATAGCAGTGCTACCGATATGTTCTATTCTTTTAATAACATTTGCACCCACTGTTTTTTTCAGATTTGCTTTTTCCGATTCATACCAGTCTTTCCACTCTGACTTGTGCTCTACTAGAAAAATAGGAAAAAGTTGCCAGAGTTCCTCTAAACTCATTTCTTCAAGTTTCTTTATCATGTCTATAAGGTTTAAATCAACTCTGTCCCAAACTGGTCTTGCTTGATTTTGCCAGCCTTCATCAAGCCACCGAGTGCTTTCTTGAACTGACCTTTAGAAATGCCAAAGGTTGCCTTGATGTCCTCTGGAGAAGACTTATCATTCAAGGTCATGAAACCGCCATTGCTTTCCAAGTAAGTCAAAATCATCTGGGCATCATTCTCCAACATTTCAAATGAACGAGGTTTGAGAGAGAGGTTCAGAGTGCGGTCAACCTCGCGGAAACCAATGACACGCGCATCTAATACTTGTCCCAAACGCGGCTCTGCGTAACGCTCACTAGGATGAATAAAACCAAGCATGTTATTCTCTGGCAGATAGACAAAGGTTCCTGACAGCTTGAGACGATAAACAATGGCTGGCCAGTTTTGGTTCTGCATGTTGTTGTAGGCAGGACGAGCTAAACGCTGGAAATCTTCCTGATAAGCCAAGAGTCCCCAGATTCGGTCTTTCTTATCCACTTCAAGACGGATGTAGAGTTTGTCACCCTTCTTAGGCCAGAGTTCCTTAAGTTCAGGGAGAATATCTAGCGATACCACAACTTCCTTATCAGGCAAGCCTGTATCCACAAAGACACCTAGGTCTTTACGAACTTCTGTTACGGTTCCCCAACCAAATTGGTCCTGAGTGGCAGTCACTTCTAAGGTTGTCAGACGTAGTTTTTGCTTCATATCTGTATAGGCAAAACCTTTGACCGTATCCCCTACTGTATGTTGACCTTCTTCCTTAGCAAGAGCATAGGTCTGACCATCCTTTTGCACAAAGTAAAAACGGTCATTTTCATCGATGATGAGTCCAACGATAAAACTTGCAAGATTTGTATTCATATTTCCTTCTTTCGAATAAAACTCAGCCAGCAATGCCAACTGAGTTTTTCTGTTTATTTTTAGACTTCCAAAAGTTCTTTTTCTTTATTGGCAGTCATATCGTCGATGTGTTTGACAGCATCGTCTGTTACTTTTTGAATATCTTTTTCAAGAGTCTTCAATTCGTCTTCAGTGATTTCTTTTGCTTTTTCTTGTTTCTTAGCTTCATCCATAGCATCACGACGGATATTACGTACAGCCACTTTAGCATTTTCACCGACCTTCTTCACTTCTTTGGCAAGGTCACGACGAGTTTCTTCTGTAAGAGCTGGGATAACCAAGCGGATCACAGAACCGTCGTTAGCTGGTGTGATACCAAGATCAGAAGCGTTCAAGGCACGTTCGATGTCTTTCAATGAAGACTTGTCGAATGGCGTTACCAACAAAACACGAGCTTCTGGAATAGTGATAGAAGCAATTTGGTTAAGAGGAGTTTCTACTCCATAGTATTCTACGTGGATACGATCCAGCAAGCTTGCGTTAGCACGACCAGCACGAATACTTCCAAATTCACGAGCAAGTGAGTGATGAGATTGGGTCATTCTCTCTTTAGCTTTTTCTACAATTGCGTTAGCCATAATCTTTCTTATTCCTTTTCTTCGATATTATTTGAAACTGTTGTTCCGATATTTTCACCAAATACGACACGTTTAATGTTGCCTGGTTGGTTCATGTTGAAGACGACCAAGTCAATGTCGTTGTCCATTGAGAGGGTTGAAGCTGTTGAGTCCATGATACGAAGACCTTTATTGATAACGTCACGGTGGGTCAATTCTTCAAACTTAACGGCTGTCTTGTCTTTCTTAGGATCGGCATTGTAAACACCATCGACACCATTTTTAGCCATCAGAATGGCATCTGCTTCGATTTCAGCTGCACGAAGAGCCGCTGTTGTATCTGTTGAGAAGTAAGGTGAACCAATTCCGGCACCAAAGATAACGATACGGCCTTTTTCAAGGTGGCGAAGGGCACGTCCACGTACATAAGGTTCTGCAACTTGTTGCATAGAAATAGCTGTCTGCACACGCGTATCTACGCCAACTTGTTGCAATGAATCTGCCATCACAAGAGCATTCATAACGGTCCCAAGCATTCCTGTATAATCTGCCTGAACGCGGTCCATTCCTGCCTCAGCAGCAGGTTCTCCACGCCAGAGATTTCCTCCACCAATAACAAGGGCAATTTCGATCCCTAGACTATGAACTTCTTGAATCTCTTTTGCAATTTTTTGAACTGTTTGGATATCAATTCCTACGCCACGTTCGCCTGCAAGGGCTTCACCTGATAACTTGATTAAAATACGTTTATACTTGGGATTCGCCATTTTTACTCTCCTTTTTTCATCCTACCTATTTTATCACAATTTCTAAGATTTTTATAGTACCATGAGCAATTCTTTCAAAAAAATTAGATAGTTAAAAATTCCTCTAAGTCAGCAAGAGCTCGCTCTGCAATTTTTTCATAACGAGCCTTCTTATCACGGATACGCTCGCCTTCCAACTCCTTGATAATCCCGAAGTTGACATTCATAGGCTGGAAGTGTTTGCTGTCAGCATGGGTAATGTAATGAGCCAGACTGCCAATCGCTGTCGTTTCTGGGAAAATAGCCTCGCTTTCTCCTTTGAAGAGACGAGCCGCGTTAATACCTGCAACTAAACCTGAAGCTGCTGACTCGACATAGCCTTCCACACCCGTCATTTGACCGGCAAAGAAGAGATTTGGCTGTTTCTTAGAACGGTAGGTCTGCTCAAGAAGATTTGGGGAATCCATGTAAGAATTGCGGTGCATGACACCATAGCGAACAAACTCAGCATTTTCAAGACCTGGAATCATTTGGAAGACACGCTTTTGTTCTCCCCATTTGAGGTGGGTTTGGAAACCGACGATATTGTAGAGGCTACCAGCCGCATTGTCCTGACGAAGCTGGACAACCGCATACGGTGTTTTGAACTCTCCATCACGAGGCCCTGTATAGTCGTCTGGATACTCCAGACCGACTGGTTTCATGGGACCATAGAGCATGGTTTTAATGCCACGTTTGGCCATGACTTCGATAGGCATACAACCTTCAAAGTACTTTTCTTTTTCAAAAGAATTAAGCGGTGCTTCTTCCGCATTGACCAAGGCTTCATGGAAATCCATAAATTCTTGTTTGGTCATTGGAGCGTTGAGGTAGGCTGCTTCTCCCTTATCGTATCGAGACTTGAGGTAGACCTTATTCATATCAATGGTGTTGACATCGATAATAGGCGCTGCCGCATCGTAGAAATAAAAACCATCACCGTCATTAAGGGCATGAATCTTCTCAGCCAAGGCATCGCTAGTCAAAGGACCAGTAGCGACCACAGTAATAACGTCAGTTGGCAATTCTGTAATTTCATCACGAACCACTTCAATCAAGGGATGATTGGCTACTTTTTCGGTCACCATTTGGGAGAAACCGACTCGGTCCACTGCAAGGGCTCCACCAGCAGGAACACGTGTAGCTTCTGCTGATTCCAAGATAACAGAACCCAAGCGACGCATTTCCTCCTTGAGGAGCCCAACAGCATTGGTCAAAGCATCCCCACGAAGAGAATTGGAACAAACTAACTCTGCAAAATTATCTGTTTTATGCTGAGGTGTTGACTTGACACCACGCATTTCATAGAGTTTAACTTGAATACCACGCTCTGCAATTTGGTAGGCTGCTTCAGAACCTGCCAAACCTGCACCTATAACATTGATATAAGATTGAGACACGACACTAATACCTCTTTGGGTGGAACATCAGTCCGTATCCAAACAAGCCACTGGACTTTTTGGCACCCACAAATCTTTCTAATTTTTCTTTTACTAGTATAACAAAAAAAGGGAAGAAGGCAAACTTCCCTGTTTAGTCATTTTCTTGATGTAAAGAGATAGTGAGTGTTCCAGTTAAAAATCAATTATATGCTACTCTATAAAATCTTTTCCACATAACGGATCGATAGGGACTGTTATTCTATCTCTTGCTATAACCGTATTATCTAAAACAGCATAACATTCAACATAGTGGTCTCCTTTAAACTGAGAATCTTCGTGATGTTTTATTTTACCTGAAAAAATAGCACCACGCTCACAATTTCTTCTAATCGCCTCAGCTCCAATATTTCTAACTTTCCAATAATATTTAACATCAGACAAAAGATTATCTGGAATATCTGATTTTATAATTTCAAAATCAAGATATTTTCTGTTTTTAATCTTAAATCTACTCTTTAAAAAGTCTGAAAGAAGTGCTTTTCGAAAACCATCTTGAGTAATTTCACACTCCAAAACAATATTATAGCGGATATCAACACTAAACAATTCATCAATAAATTCTTCATTCGAAGCTCGATTTGTGGTAGAAGTTGATTGAGCGAATTTTCTACCAAATAGCTGTCTATAAACTTCAGTAAGTTTCTCTTCTGAAGCGTCTTCTATTTTCTTTAGAGCCTGCTTAGCTTTATTGATAAATTTTGCTCCATCATTATTATAAATCTTTTGATTACTACCTAAAGCATACCAATACTCTCTATTTTTATCTTGATTTGAAAAGTATTCAAAAATATCTTACAAGAGAATATTATAATCAGAATAATATATTTCAGAAATACCTTTATCATCAATAAAATCAGATATCAAAGTATCTATCAACAGCCCCTTAAATGAAAAACCCATATGATTTTTCCATCGTCGTATGAGTCTTGTTAAGTTAGAAAAATGATTATTAAAATTCGAATTTAAAGATTTGCATTTTTCAATTTCAGGCTTTGGTTTAGTAGTTTTCCAAGAGCCTCCGTTACGAGAATCAGGATATTTAAAATTTCCATCAGATTGTTCGAAAGCTGGAACTAACTCAATTTTTCCACCATCCGAAAAATCAATAACAACGACCTGTCCGTCTCCTTTTATTTTTGTATTCGGGTATCTTTTTAGTAATTCGTTTTTTATTTCCTGTAGAAGTGCTGATTGACCATTGCCCTCATAAGAATCAAATCGTCTATACACCTCTGATGGTAGTGAAAAAATATAATCAAAATCACTAACATTTCGAACAGCCGTCGTTCTCCCCACACTACCGACAATCAAACCATTGTCAGTTTCTTCATCTTCAAGCTCATCTAAGGAATAGTATTTTCGATTAAGTCGTTTCGTAATCTCTTTTAATCTATTCTCCCATTTTTCCCATTCCTCATCCGTCATGGGCAGTTCGTCTTCGCAAAACTCTTTAAAATCATTAGATAAGGACATTATTCTTCCTCCCTAACTTTCATCAATTCTTTTGAAATAAAGTATTTATAGTCATCCTCATAATCATTATCTTTTCGTGATTTTATCAGTTCTGAAGCCTTGGATATATTTTTAGGAGAAGGATTGGAAAGTTTACCGTAAGCAACATCTCTTCGAAATTTTAATTCTTCGAAGGATTTTTGGATTTCACTAGAATATTTTCCATTTTAAACCACCTCGGATAAAAGATTTTCAGCCGAGACCCTAAGATTCCAAAGTTCATCAACAGATTTCCTCTCCAAAGCTAGTCGTTCCTCAAAGTTAAACTCCTTGGTGATGCTAAAAATTATTGTAGTGACTAATGATAAAAATGCTGTAACAAGCTTTATCCAATATTCATCAAAGCAAAGTATTCCAACTAAGCCAGAAGAGACAACTCCAGAAATGATTATTGTTGCTATTCTAAACCATCGAATATAGCTTTCTAACTCGTCAATTCTAACCGCATGAATTTTATGAGTCCAACCTACATTTACTATAAAATTTAAAAGTTCAAAGTGTAATTTTTCTTGATTTTTCGACATCAAACCTCCCTCCTTACTATTTTTGCCTATCTTGATATGTTTCCCAAACAAATGACACTACCGTTAATGCAGAGCCTACAACAACTGAAGCATATCTTTGTGGTAATTCTGTAAAGTTAGCACTTTTCCCGTGACCGTCGCCTTTATCATTTCGAAGATTGTTAATTCCCTTGATAATTTGATTCAAACCACTCAGAACCAGCTTTACATCTTGATTATTTTTAGCTGAAATATTTTCAGTAGCATCCAAATTCAAAAATTTAAAGACTTTCTTTTGCAAGGTTGCAATATCATTCGCATTAGAATACTCAATTTTCTCGTGGTCTAAAATATGTTTAAAACACGATTCCAGCAACTCTTTAGCCTTACCGATAGCATCCGCTGGAGAGCGAGAAATCATTTCATTCATAATCGCCATTTGCTTATCAATATAGCTACTATCAAAATAGTCAGATAGATATTCAACAGTATTATTTAAGTAAGATATTTGTGAGACTTCATATTTCGAAAGTCTCTCTTTCAATTTTAACGCCTGAGAGTTCTTCTCTTCAGTTTTCTCATAATATGAGTTAGGGAGATCTTCGTAATATCTTAGTAAATCTAAAGCCAATTTTAAAACAAGTTCATCTGATTCATTATTTACAAAAGCCTCTAAAGACTTTCCTTTAGATAAACCGTATTTTTCTTGAATATCTATCCCAACTGAATAAAAAGTAAAATCGGCAAAAGTAGAATTAGAAAAATCTAATACATAGCCTCCAC